>JAYRNS010000778.1:0-9032 GCA_041912075.1 Anaerolineae bacterium | reverse complement strand
GGCGACAGTTCTTCCAGCTCACCAAAATCGTGGACAAAGTCGATGTCGTCCAGCAGTTGGACGAAATCGGGCATAAAGACGTCCAGCAGGTCCTGGACACGCACGATGCCGACCAGCGTGCCGGATTGGTTCACAACAGGCAGCGTGCCAATCCGGCGTGCTACGACGATGCGCGCCGCTTCCAGTGCCGTGGTGCCGGGCGAAACCGAAACCACCTGACGTTTCATGCATTGGCCGATCATGTTCACACGTCGTAATACAACGCAATCTCATACGGGTGCGGCCGGTTGCGCACGTTGTAGTGTTCTTCGTACTTGACTTTGATCCACTCTGCAATCTGGCCCTCGTCGAAAACGTCACCGGCCAGCAGAAAATCGTGGTCGCGGGCCAGGGCATCCAGGGCTTCGTTCAGTGACGTGGGCAGCGGCTTGATCGCTGCACGCTGGGCGTCCGTCCAGGTGAAGATGTTGTCGTCGATGGGTCCAAACCCCAGGGTGGTCGGATCCATCTGCTGGCGGATACCGTCGAGCCCTGCCATGAGCTGTACCGCCAGGGCCAGATAGATATTGCACGTCGCATCGGGGGGGCGGAACTCGAACCGGGCCGTGTCCGGCTGGTCGGCGTACTTGGGCACGCGGATGGCGGCGCTGCGGTTACCCAGGCTGAAGAAGGCATTGATCGGCGCCTCATAACCGGGCACCAGGCGGCGGTAGGAGTTGGTGGATGGATTGGTGAACGCCAGCACCGCGCCACCGTGGAAAAGCAGCCCGCCGATGTACCACCGCGCGACCTGGCTCAACTTCCCGTAACCGTCCGGATCGTAAAACGCATTGGTGCTGTCCCGAAACAGCTGCTGGTGGAAATGCATCCCGTTGCCAGCCTCGCCGTACAGCGGTTTCGGCATGAAAGTGGCAGTTTGGTTGTGCCGGTCGGCCACCATCTTGGTCACGTATTTGATGATCTGCGAGGCATCACCGCTGCGTACCAGTCCCATCAGTGGGATTTCGATCTCACACTGACCGGGGCCGCCAACTTCGTGGTGATGGTACTTGACCTCGATCCCCATGGCTTCCACTTGCAGCGACATCTCGCTGCGCAGGTTGTAGAGCCGGTCCTTCGGCGGGATCACATGATAGCCGCCGTGTCGCGGGATGACGTGGCCGGAGCCGCCGTGCGCACTCTGCCAGTCGGCCTCCTGGCTGTCGACGCGGTACGAGGCGGCGTTGATTTCGTTCTCGAATGCCACGTTGTCGAAGACATAGAACTCGTACTCCGGCCCCCAACGGCTCTCGGTCGCAATGCCCAGGCTGCGCATGTACGCTTCGGCGTGGCGCGCCATGTTACGCGGGTCACGCCGGAAGGGCTGCTTCGTATCGGCCTCGTACGCCGAGCAGATGAAACTCAGGGTGGGAAGCTCCCAGAACGGGTCGCGAAAGGCCGATGCCAGGTCGGGCAGCAGCACCATGTCACCCGATTTGACGGAGCGCAGTCCCACGGACGAGCCATCGAAACCCACCCCGTCGCGCATCAGGTGCTCGTTGAACTGGCTGACTGGCAGCGTCACGTGGTGCCAGCGCCCTGCCAGGTCGGTGAACTTGAGGTCGATCATCTTGAAGCCGTGCTTGTGCACGTAAGCCCGGGCTTCACTGAATGTATTGAACATCCACCCATCCTCCGCATCATTGTGGATACCCGGCCAGACCACGTTGTCTGACCATAAAGCAACAACACTACAAACACATTCGCGCCGCTTCGCGCAATTCGCGGTGCCAACTATTCGCGTGGTTCGCTGTCAGATGATCCGTAGCTCGGGGTCAGGACGCATCGAGAGCACGCTGATGCGCGCGGCGACGGCCTGTGCCAGCTGGCGGAAAGCCTCGCTTTGCGGCGAAGCCGGATCCACCGCCACGATGGGCTGGCCGGCATCGCCACCGGTGCGGATCGCCGGATCGAGAAACACCCGTCCCAGGAACGGCACACCGAGCTGCTGTGCGGCCTCTTCGCCGCCGCCCATACCAAACACTTCGCCGGCCATATTTTCGACGATGCCCAGGACCGGCACCTCCAGTTTGCGGAATGCGGCCAGGCCACGCGTCGCATCGGAGAGCGCAACCCGCTGTGGGGTGCTGACGATGATGCCGCCCACTAACGGCACCGACTGCGCCAGGGTGAGCTGGGCATCCCCCGTGCCGGGTGGCAGGTCGACGACAATGTAGTCCAGGGTGCCCCAATCGACGTCGGTAAAGAGCTGGCGGATAGCACTGTGCAGCATAGGGCCGCGCCAGATGACCGCCTCACCCGGTGGGATCATGAACCCCATCGACATGACCTCGACCCCATAGGCGATCGGCGGCACAAGCTTGCCGTTGCGCGGGTTGGGCATGTTGGCGACGCCCATCATCATCGGGATATTGGGGCCGTAGATGTCGGCATCCAGAATGCCCACTTTAGCCCCCATCTGCGCCAGGGCGACGGCCAGGTTGACCGCTACGGTGGTTTTACCGACGCCGCCTTTGCCGCTGCCCACGGCCAGAATATTCTTGACCGGGATGTTGAGCTTGCCGGCGATGCGCCGGTCGGCTGTGACGTTGGCATCGAACTTGATGGCCACGTTGGTCACATTCGGCAGCTGCGCGACGGCAGCGCGCGCCTCGTTTTCGATCTGGCTGCGCAGCGGGCAGGCCGGCGTCGTCAACACAATCGTAAAGCCGATGTCCCCGCCCCGGATGGTGATGTCCCGGATCATGTTGAGGGTCACCAGGTCACGGTGCAGCTCCGGTTCGATGACGGTGCTCAAGGCGGCTAAAACGTCTTTGTCACGCAGCTCGTCTTTTTTTCCAAACATTCGTTGACCTCATTTTCACGACGTATTCGCAGCCAGGTAGGTATCGACCAATCTACCAACGCGGCGGCCGATTTCGACGGCGTAGTTGGTGCCGCGGTCCCAGGGGTAGACCTGGCTCATGCTGGCGAAGTACAATCCAGGAATCGGTGTCTCCAGTGCCGGGATCATCTGCGAATAATTGACCGGTGGCACCGGCTGGGCGTAGGTGGCCTTGTGCACCCACAGACGACGCACCCAATCGGGTCGGAAGTCGGGGTTGATGCGGGCCAGGGCTGGCGTAAAGGTGTCGAGCAGCGCCTGGTCGCTCATGCTGAAGTAGGGATGGTCGGGGTCGAGGTAATCACCCAGGTAAACCACCCGGTCGCCGCCGTAGTGCACCGGATCGATGTAGTTGGTGTGCTCCACGAGAGCCAGGAAGGGGAATCCCTCGGCCTTGGGGATATTCAGCCAGTACACGTCGTGGATCAGCTGCTGCGTCAGCGCCAGTGTCATCACGACGGCCCCCATGCTCTTCAACGCACGCAGCTGGGCCAGGTAACTGGGCGGCAGATCGGGCACCAGGCGTGCCATCAGGGTAGGGCTGGCGGTGGCGATGACGCTGTCGAACGCGTGGGGTTCGCCGCCGACGGTGACAGTGAACCCGCCGGCCGGTTCGGGTTGGATGTGGGTGACCGCCGTGTTCAGCCGCAGCTCGGCGCCCTGCGCACTGACGCGCGCAACCAGCGCATCGACGAAAGCCTGGAACCCGCCGCGGTAGTAACCCAGACGTGGACTGCGTTTGACCAGACGCGCCCAGAACCAGGCCAGGTTGACGTCACGGTAGTGACTGCCGAACTTGCCCTCCAGCATGGGCTGCCACAGCATCTCGTAGCCCTTGCTGCCCATGGTGCGGCGCAGCCAGGCGTCGGAAGTGGTCTTCTCGAACCCGCGCCAGTTACGGCTAAGGTAACGCAGGTAGGCAAAGACAAAGCCCATGCGAAACTTGTTGATCCAGTCCAGGTGCGGGAATGCCAGCAGCCGCATCGGCGAATCGAATGGGTAGGCCTGACCCTGGTACCACATCGCCGTGATCGGGCGTGGAAAGAACAGAAGGTCGCCCGCACCAATCTCTTTGGTCAAACCGATGATGGCATCGTCGGAGGTAAAAAGGTGGTGGTAAAACCGTTCGAGCGGCCACTCCCATTCGGGCGCCTTGAAACCGGAAGCCAGACCGCCGGCGACCGGGGCACCCTCGAACAGGGTGACCGTGTAACCCTGGCGCGTCAAATCGTAGGCGGCAGCCAGACCGGCCACCCCCGCCCCGATGATGGCGACGCGCGCACCTGTGGGTGATTGATCCATAGCCTTACGCGGCCAAATCCTCCTCCGCGAGCTCGACCGCCTCGATAAAGCTGTCGTCGAAGACACGGCGGCGGCCATGGAGATAGTCGTCGACGTCGACCTGAGCCCGGCGGTACTCGCGCAGCAGCTGGACGTCGGTTCCCTTGTACTGTGTGATCGTCTGGGTGGCGCACAGCTGGCAGCCGCGCATGAACTTATAGCTGCCGGCATAACATTTCATACAGCCATCCAGACGGATCATCAACAGGGAAAATGCCAGGCTGTCGGGATGGGTTTCCGGCAGCCGGTTGACGCGATCCACGAGCTCACGCCATTCCACACCGCGCAGGTCGCGCAGTTGGGGGATCAGCCGGGGCGGGAAGATGATTTCAGCTTTGGGTATCAACATGGCTGGACTCACATGATCAGCTGTACATTGGCGCGCCGGACAGGCTCGGTGGCCTCGTAAGGTTCGCCACCGCCCAGCTGGTTGAGGGCGCCCAGCAGCGCTGTTTCGTCGATCCCGCGGGCAAAACAGACTTCGCCCAACACTTCTTCCGGACCGACCGCACAACTCTGGCAGCCGCCCAGGTGGAAGCCGGCCAGAACCGCCGATGCCGCGGGATGCACGCGGCTGATTTCGCCAATCGTCATCGTTGGGGAAAACAACACTTCGCCACTGCGCCGGCGCACGTCGAACCGGATGTCGGCGGTCTCTTGGGTCAGCCGTTCGTTTAGCTCGTCGATTGCGCTGCGGATTTCGTACAGCCGGCTGCTGTCACGCGCGATGCGCGCCTCCAGGCTGGCCAGCCGCCGGTTGGTCATCCAGACCATGAGCACCGCCACCAGGGCCACAATCAGGGCAACATATTCCACGTCTCAGTACCTCCTACGTATCGTCTCTGGCCAGGGTAAAAATGAGGGTTACCTGGTCAGGGTGGATCAAACGGTCAGATTCTCACCCGAATGCAGCACAACGCATTCGGCCTTGGTTTCGGCCCGTACCCGGCCGGCAAATGCATTGGCATCCACGTCGATATACGGCCAGGTGCCGTAGTGGCACGGGATAACCAGTTTGGGCTCGACAAACGTCACCGCGGTGAGCGCGTCGTCGGGACCCATGGTGAAGTTGTCGCCGATGCACAAAATGGCGACGTCGACCGCTTCGGCGGCGAGCAGTTTCATATCGTACGTCAGGGCGGTGTCACCGGAAATATAGATCTTGTGGCCGGCCAGGTTGATCAGGAAACCAGCCGGATTACCGCCGTAGGTACCATCCGCCAGCCCAGACCCGTGGTGGGCAATGGTCATTTTGACCCGGCCAAACGGGAAATTCCAGCCCCCGCCGATATGCATGGGGTGCACGTTTTCCACACCCTGTTTACCCAGCCAGCCGGCGATTTCAAAATTGGCGACCACCGTGGCACCCGTGCGCCGGGCAATGGCCACCGCGTCGCCCACGTGATCGAAGTGCCCGTGGGTGAGCAGGATATAATCGGGTTGCAGATCATCGGCACTGGCCGTCGTGGTCGGGTTGTCGGTGAAGAACGGATCGACCAACAGGGTGACACCGTTACTCGCTAAGGCAAAAACGGAATGCCCGTAATAAGTGATCGTAAGTGACATGGACCCTCCTTGGATTTTGGATTTTGGATTTTGGATTTGCGAACTTAGTATGGGTGCGCCCGGGTTGGTTTTGATTTGTTCACAACTACAGGGGCACCTGTTGGACCAGTTCTACCCCAACAGGTGCCCCTCGGTGGCTCAAGCCGGAGCAGTCTATGTTTCACACGACTGGATCGCCATCACCACCTTTGGCTTGGGCAGCGCGGCGGGCGGCGACTTCGGCCTTGCGCGCCTCGATCTCTTCCGGTGTCATCTTGGGTCGCGCGGCCGGTGGTGCTGCTTCACTCGCGGTGGGTGGGGATGCTGGTTCAGCAGCCGCCGTGGAGGGAGCCGGCACCTCACCACCAGCCTGGGCAGCGCGGCGGGCGGCGACTTCGGCCTTGCGCGCTTCGATCTCTTCCGGTGTCATCTTGGGTCGGACGGCAGCCGCGGTCGCGGCTGCGGCCGCTGGTTCTGCGCCACCCGTCTGGGCGGCACGGCGCGCGGCGACTTCGGCTTTACGCGCTTCGATCTCTTCCGGTGTCATCTTGGGCCGGGCTGCAGCCGGTGCGGCCACAGCCGCGGTCTCGCCCGCGGCCTTGGCTTCGGCGGCTTTGGCCTTGGCTTCCTGCTGCCGTCGTTTCTCGGCTTCTTCTTCCGCGCGTACGCGTTCTTCTTCGGCATACTGGTGTGGCCACAGCTGGGCGTAGTACTCGATCGGCACGGTCAGTGCCTCTTTGTCATAGATCAGGCGCGGGTAACGTTCCCAGGCAGCCAGCTCGTAATCGTGGTTCATCTTGATGGCATCGAACGGGCAGAACTCGGCACAAAAGCCGCAGCTCATGCAGATCGAGGCATCGATGTAAAACTCGGCCGGACGCGTCACCGGTTTGCCGTTGGCGTCCTTGTCGCGCACGATCCAGATACACTGCGGCGGGCACACCTTGGCGCAGATGCCGCAGGCCGTGCAGCGGTCTTCCGCTTTTTCGGTGTCCCACAGCAGCATTGGAATAAAGCGGAAACGCTCGGGGATGACCCGTTTTTCATCCGGGTACTGGATGGTAAACAGCCCTTCTTCGTTCCACGGTTGGTCGATAAAATCACGATTGCCCGGCAGGCCGGCATAACGGCTGGGTATCTTCTTGACGTCGTCAGTGAACGTTTCCACCATGTGCCTGAAGGTGACACCCAGGCCTTTGATAATCCCTGATCCGAACATGCAGCTCCCTCCAAAGTTGGCAACTCTGCAGAGTTGCCAACTCTTTCTAGCGGTCCGTCTCACCCAACACGATGTCGATACTACCCAAGACAATCACAGAATCGGCGACTTTGTAGCCGATGCACATGGGCCCCAAGGCGTTGAGTGTGATGTAACTTGGGGCGCGAATCCGGTAACGCCAGGGGTTACCCGACCCATCGCTGACGATGTAATAACCCAGCTCGCCTTTGGGTGCCTCGATGCGCTGGTAGGCCGTTCCCTCCGGCACACGCACCGAATACTGTTTCTTGCCGGCCTGGATCTCGCCTGACTTTGGCATTTGCTGCAGAACCTGCTTGAGGATCCGCACCGACTGGCGCATTTCTTCGATGCGCACCAGGTAACGCGCATACACGTCACAGCCGTCGAAACAAGCAACATCGAAGTCGAAACGATCGTAGATCGAATAGGGCTCCGCCTTACGGATATCGTAGGGCACGCCAGACCCGCGTAACACTGGTCCCGATGTGCTCAGCGCGACCGCATCATGCGGCGACAGATAACCGACCCCTTTGCAGCGTGCCAACAGGATTTCGTTGCCCGTCAGATAATGCTCCATCTCGTCGATCTTGCGATCGAGACGGTGATTGATCAACTGGCTGATCTCGTCCAGCCAGCCGTCCGGCAGGTCGCGCGCCACACCGCCAAAACGCATGTAGTTGCACATCATGCGTGACCCCGACACGGCCTCGAACAGGTCAAGGATCAGCTCGCGCTCGCGAATGGCATACAGTGCAGGGGTGAAGAAGGCGCCCAGGTCATTGAGCAAGAACCCAATCGCCCACATGTGGTTGATAATTCGGGTCAGCTCGACCATCAGGATGCGCAGGTATTGGACGTACTCGGGTGGCTGGAACTTCTCGCCGAGGAGTTTCTCGACGGCCAGGACGTATCCGAAATTGTTGGACATCGACGAAATATAGTCGAGGCGATCGGTGTAGGGTATGTTCTGGATGTAAGTGTTGCGTTCACCGATCTTCTCGTGGTTGCGGTGCAGGTAACCCATTTCTGGTTCGAGGGCGGTGATGGTTTCGCCTTCGAGAGCCACAATCATACGAAACACGCCGTGCGTACTGGGGTGCTGCGGCCCCATGTTGACCACGATGCGGCTGGTTCTCATCTCTTCTGTCGTCATCCCGTGACCATTGCCGCCATTGGCATGCGCACTGCCTGTGGTCAACGGCACCTGGATCTGGCCAACCGGTGCCATCCAGGTTTCTGGATCAAAGTCATCGGGATATTCGACGTTGTTGGCCCACGGCACCCGGTTCTCGGCCCAGTTATGTTTGCCGTCGGGATGGCGACTCTTGAAAGGCTTTTTGTCTTCCTCGTGATAGGCCTCTTTCCAGTCCTTGCGCATAGGATGGCCGTTGAAACCCTCCCACAGCAAAATGCGCCGCAGGTTGGGATGACCGGTGAAGCGGATACCAAACAAATCCCAAATCTCACGTTCCTGCAGGTCGGTACCCGGCCAGATCGCGATGACCGACGGGACGGTGGGGTCATCGGCTGGGGTACGGACCCGCATCGTCAGCGGTCCGCCGCCGCGTTGGGTGGAATAGAGGTGATACACGACTTCAAAACGCTCAGCTGCGCTGCGGCCCTTGTAGCCCAGGTAATCGACACCGGTGACGTTCGAGAGAAAATCGTAACCGGCCTGGTCACGCAGGTAGGTGGAAAATTCCAAGAGCTTGTCGCGTGCCACGACCAGGTCATCCTCGGCCAACTGCGCCACCACAGCACCGGGCACCGCGTCTGCATAGCTGGTTCTGGTTCCTATCACTGCCTCTGCCATGAATCTTTCCTCCCGGCCCTACCTAGGGCTGGTAAAAAAGAAACACTTCCCGTGAACGACTGCGAAATCCAACCAGGCAAGGTTTTTTCTGTGAAAAAACCTATGCGGGAAGTTTTTCTTTTATGATGCCTTGCTGTGAATGATGCCCTGCGCTTTTCGTTCGGCCAGGTCGCGGCGCGCCTTGGCCATGTAGGCCTGGAACTGCTCTT
>JAYRNS010000777.1:0-5031 GCA_041912075.1 Anaerolineae bacterium | reverse complement strand
GGTCTGGTGTGGATGGTCGTCCGCTGGATGCGCGGGCTGGGCGTGCGCGGTACCCTGAGCGTGGTCTTTCTCACTGTCACGCTCCTGCTGTTCCTGTGGACGGTGCGCGTCAGCTGGACGTTCAACTACATCAATTTCGATGATCCCACCGAGCTCCTGGTGTATGCCCACGGCACCCCCGACATCAAACGGATCATGAACGAGATCCAGGCCATCTCCGAACGAACCACCGGCGGCAAACAGATCAAGGTCGCCTACGATGACGATTCGACGTGGCCGTTGGAGTGGTATCTGCGTGAGTATCCCAACCGGGCATTCTTCGGTGCCAACCCCAGCCGGCAGGCGCTCGATGCGCCCATCGTGCTGGTGGGTGACAAGAACGATGCCGCGGTCAAACCCTATCTGGGCGACAACTACGTCCGCATTCCCTATCACCTGGTGTGGTGGCCGAAACAGACCTACTTCGACCTGACGTGGGATCGCATCTGGAATGGGATACGCGACCCCGAGCAGGTCAAAACGGTGTGGGACGTACTCTGGTACCGCAAATATAAACAGCCGCTGGCCGAATGGGATCCGTCGCATCGCGCCTACATGTACGTGCGCAAGGACGTGGCCGAGTCGATCTGGCGTTACGGGACTGGGGTCGCCGGCACCGAGACCGCACCTGTCACCGATCCGTACGCGGGCGGCGTCCGCCAGCTGGCCGCAGCGCGTGTTTTGGGCGGCAGCCAGGGTCAGGCAGAGGGACAATTCAGCAATCCGCGCAGCGTAGCCACCGCGCCCGACGGCACGGTGTACGTCGCCGATACGGGCAACCACCGCATCCAGGTGTTCGATGCCAACGGTGCGTTCGTGCGCGCCTGGGGCAGCATGGGGACCGGTCCTGGCCAGTTCAACGAACCGTGGGGGATTGGCATCTCGCCCGACGGTAAGTCCATCTACGTGGCCGATACCTGGAACCACCGCATCCAGAAGTTCACGCCGGACGGCCAGTTTGTCAAGGAGTGGGGTGCCAACGGCATCACCGACGGCCAGCTGGGCCAACTGGGTGTTTTCTGGGGACCACGGGCCGTCGCCGTCGATGACCAGGGCCGCGTTTTCGTCACCGACACAGGCAATAAACGCATCCAGGTCTTCGACGCCAACGGCACGGCCATCACCCAGTTTGGCGGCGGCGGCCTGGCCGAAGGCAATCTGGACGAGCCGGTGGGTCTGGCGGTCGATCAGGACGGTAACATCTATGTGGCCGATACCTGGAACCAGCGTGTGCAGGTGTTCGATCGCAATTTCCAATACCTGCGCCAATGGCCAATCAATGGCTGGTCGAGCCAGTCGGTGGTCAACAAGCCCTATCTGGCCGTCGCCGATACGCCGGCCGGCCGCCGGGTGTATGTCACCGACCCGGAAAACTACCGCGTCCTGGTCTTCGACGACCAGGGTAAGTTCGTGGCGACCTTTGGCCAGTACGGGACCGAGTCCGACGCGATGATGCTGCCAACCGGCATTGCGGTCGATGGACAAGGACAAATCTACGTGGCCGATGCCGACGGCCATCGCATCATGGTGTTCCCGGCGCTGAACGAGTAAATACTTGCAGCTGGCCGGTTCTTGTGAGAACCGGCCAGTGGGGTTTTGAGGAGGACGCCGCGTCGTGCGTTTTGTCGTTGGGCTGTGTGCGGCCGCGCTGTTAGCCTGGGTGGGCATGCGATCGTTCGCCAATCCGGCCACCGTCAACGATGGCTGGCTGTGGATGCTGGCGGCGGCTGTGGCCGGTGGTTATGCGCTGAGCAGCACCGAGCGGCTCTTCCCTGAGCCGGCGGCGCGCCGCTGGTTGGCCGGGGGGTATCGTTGGCACTGGGCGGGCGTCGTGATCCTGGTCGTGGGCGTGGGCCTCAATATCTGGGCCAACGTCATTCTCTACCAGCGGCTGTACGACGTGCCGGCGACGGCGGCGTGGGCCGTCAGCCTGCTGCTGGCGGTCGTGGGTCTGGCGCTGATGCAGCCGCGAGACCCCGACCGCGCTCGGGCCGCACCCCCAGATGTGGACGTTGGCGTGACCGGTGAGATACACACCGCACCTGGAGATGCGGTGCGCCTCCCGAAAAGCGCTCAGGATGGCGGCCACCGCGTGTCCTGGTGGGAGATCGGCTTGCTGCTGGGTATCGTGCTGCTGGCTATTTTTCTGCGCCTCTACCGCCTGCATACGATCCCGCCCGGCATCTTCATCGACGAAACCAACGCGGCACTCGATGCGCTCAACATCCACGAGGGGCGGCCCGATTCGCCTTTCGGCACGGGCTGGTTCGAGACCCCCACGATGTATGCGTATTACCTCTTGGGTTTGTTCCGCATTTTCGGCATCAACTGGGAGGCGCTCAAGGCGGCCTCGCTGCTGCCGGCGATCCTGACCGTGCTGGCGCTGTATCCCCTCGGGCGCACCCTGCTGGGAGTGCCCGGTGCACTGGCGGCAACGTTCGTGCTGGCCGTCAGCCGCTGGCACCTGACGATGTCACGCTGGGGGTGGAACGAAGTGGCACCGCCGCTGTTCCAGGTGCTGGGCACCTATTTCCTCGTACGCGCGGCCAAAAACCGGCGCTGGCTTGATTTTGGGCTGGCCGGTCTCTTGTTTGGCCTGGGCATGTACACCTACCTGGCCTCACGCCTGGTGGTCGTGGCGGTGGTGCTTTACCTCGTGTACCGCAGCGTCGTCGAGCGCGGTTTTCTGCGGCGGTCCTGGCCGGGTCTGCTGCTCATGGCGCTGCTGTACGTCATGACCTTTGCGCCGCTGGCCGCAACCTACGTGCGCGACCCCTTCACCTTTGTCAACCGGTCACAGCAGGTCAGCATCCTCAACGACGTCCGCCAGGCGGGCAGTCTGCAGCCGCTGCAAGAAAACCTCACCCGCCACCTGGAAATGTTCACCGTGCAGGGTGACCTCAATCCCCGTCACAACCTGCCCGGTGCGCCCATGCTCGACCCCATCACCGGGGCGCTGTTCCTGATTGGCATGGGCTATGCCGTCTGGCGCTGGCGTGACCACCGGCGGGGGCTGCTGTTGATCTGGATCAGCGTGACACTGGTTGGGGGCATCCTGTCGAGCGTCAACGAAGGCCCGCAGGCCTACCGTACGCTGGCCGTCGTCCCTGCGATCGCGCTGCTGGTCGGGGATACGGTGGTGCGCGCCTGGAGTGTATTGGCGGCCGGGTGGCGTGCTGCGCCGGCCAGCGGGCACTGGTGGTCAGGCCGGCCGGCGATGGTTGCCATACTGGTTCCCCTGGCACTGCTGGCACTGATTGCGACCAGTAATATCGCTGCCTATTTCGGCCCGCAGGCGGAGGCCGAAGCGGTCTGGCAGGCCTTCTCGCCGGTCGAAACGGCCGTGGCGCGTGAGGTGGCCGCCAAGCAGCTGGACCACCAGCTCTACCTGGCGCCGCGTTTGTACCACTTTTCGCCGCTGAAGTTCCTGACGTACCGCGATCCAGCCGTTGGCGGTGGTGGTCTGCGGCAAACACCCTACCACCTGGCGCAGCCGGTGGATGGGCTGCCATTGACCGACCTGTCGGGTCAGGACGCACTGTTTTTGCTGGACCTTCATTACCAGGACCTGGTCGAACTGTTTACGACCTACTACCCAGGCACGTCGGCCACCGTCGTGACCGGACCACGTGGCCAGCCGCTCTACCTGAGCGTCACCATCCCGGGTGAGGAGATCGTTGCCCTGCACGGGCTGCAAGGAAGTTATCCCGGCATCACCCGGCGTGATGCGCAGATCGACTTCACCTGGCCGGCCGACTGGCCGGACGGTACCGGACCAGGACCGGTGACCTGGACGGGCAGTCTGGTGGTTCCGGCCAGCGGGCAGGTCGAGCTGAGCGGGGAAGGCGATCTGCAGATCACCGTCGATGGGCAGCCATGGACCGAAGGGCGTTTCCTGGGCAAGGGACCGCATGCGCTGCAGGTGATGCAGGCCGATCCGTGGGTAGCGGGGCGCGCGGCGCTGCGCTGGCGGGTAGCTGGCCAGGCGGCTGAGTTGGTACCGGCCGCCAACCTGGTGGCGGTGTCAGCGTCACAGCACGGGCTGCGTGCCAGCTACTTCGCCAACGAAACCTGGACCGGGACACCGGTCTTCAGCCAGGTGGTGCCGCTGGTGCTGTTTGCGTGGGATGATCAGGAGCCGTGGTTTGGACCGTTTAGCAGCTCGTTCACCGGTTATCTGGAGGCGCCGGTAGATGGTACGTACGTCTTCAGCGTCAACGGCGATGATGGCGTGCGTCTGTCACTGGACGGTCAGGTGGTTGGGGAGGCACTGCAGCCGGATGCCGCCAACCAGTTTGACATAACGGTGCCATTGACCGCTGGCCGGCATGCCATCCGGGTCGATCATTTTCAGCGCGGCGGCGGCAAGGCGCTGGAGCTGTGGTGGCAGCCGCCCGGGAGTGCGCGCCAGGTGGTGCCCCCGCACGTGTTGACGCCGGATTGAGGTTGCCGTCCGCGAATAGGGCCGCGAATACGCGAATCGCGAATTTGGAGGGCGGCAGCCCGGCTGCCGCTCTGGCGTGGTACGAAGAGTGGCCGTCAACGAATGGGGGCAGCGAATGAGCGAATGGCCGCTTGGGGCTGGTGGAACGGAACCGCCAGGCTAAGGCGCACGCGTGGCTTGCGCACTCTACAGCCTGGGAAGGAATTGCATGTCACGTATCCTCGTTGCTGGACTGGTCAATATCGAGACCACCCTGCGGGTCGACGGGTTCCCGATCCCGTACGCACCGGTGCACTTTCCCTTCTTTGGCGTCAACAGCAGTGTCTCGGGTGTAGGTTACAACGTGGCCAAAGCCTTGACGACACTCGGTGACCACGTGACGCTGTTGTCACTGATCGGCCAGGACCTGGCCGGCAGCTCCGTCGAAGCGACGCTGCAGGCGGACGGGATTGCCAGCAACCATGTCCTTGCCGCAATACCCCATACCGCGCAATCGGTCATTCTCTACGAGCCGGGCGGCCGGCGGCAGATCCACGTCGATCTCAAGG
>JAYRNS010000776.1:0-4328 GCA_041912075.1 Anaerolineae bacterium | reverse complement strand
CACCCGACGCCAGGTGACCGCTCGTCGGCCCCACCTGCTGCGCGCCGCGCGCCCGCAGGGTGGCCAGGTTGGCCTGGGTCGCCGGGTGCTGCCACATGTGCTCTTCCATGGCGGGTGCCAGCAGCAATGGCGCCGGACAGGCCAGGGCGGTGGCGGTCAGCAGGTCGTCGGCCAGCCCGTGCGCGAGGCGCGCGATCGTATGTGCCGTGGCGGGGGCAATCACCAGCAGGTCGGCCGCGTGACCCAGGTTGACGTGGACGATGCGCCCATCGGGCAAGGAGCCGAACAGGTCGTCGTAGACCGGCCGGCCGGTGACGCCGCGGAACGTCACGGGTGTCACGAACTGCGCCGCATCGGCGGTCATGATCACATCGACCAACGCACCGGCCTGCGTCAGCCGGCTGGCCAGGAACGCTACTTTGTAGGCCGCAATACCCCCCGTTACGCCTAACACGATCCGCTTGTTTTGAAGAATCATACACCCCTCCCAAATCCAATCAGCCGGGACCCACCGGTGAAACTCCCAGCTGCCCATCGCGCCGCTTCGTGCGAAACACCAAGAACGAAAAAGAAAACCTTGGTGCCTTGGCGCCTTTGTGGTAAACTTACGGCACGCTCAAAGCAGCGATGACGCTATAAGAGATTCCTGGTTATGTCAATAACTTCTCTATCCGAACGCCACGCGGCGGCTGGTGCCAAATTTGCCGTCTATAACGGTCTTGCGCTTCCCCTGACCTCCGATGACGATGCGACCGAATATACCGCCGCGCGCCACGGTGCTGCGGTGCTCGACCGGGCCGACGCGGGTATTTTCAGCCTGGGGGGAGAGACGCGTGTCGATTTTGTCCAGCGCCAGACGACCAACGACGTCAAACGACTGGCACCCGGCCAGGCCACAATCACTGTGCTCACCAACCCACAGGCCCGGATCATCGACACGCTGCTCGTCCTGGCGCGCAGCGGCGACTTCCTGCTGCTCAACGGCCCGCCGCGGCGTGACCAACTTGCGCCCTATCTGCGCGGCATGATCTTCTTTATGGACCGCGTCACCGTACGCGACCTGAACGGCGAATTCGGCCAGCTCGACCTGCTCGGTCCGCAGGCGCCCGAACTGCTGACCACAGCGACCCATGATCCCGCTCTGACCGAACTTCCGCTGTTTGCCTGGCGTGACGTCCTCGTAAACGACAACCCCCTGACGCTGGTACGGCTGCCCGGTCCGGCAACTGACGTCTGGCGGCTGATCGTGCCAGCGGCGACCATCGGCCAGGTGTGGGATGCACTCGTCGAAGCTGGTGCACAACCCCTGGGCCGTGCCGCCTACGATGCACTGCGGGTGGAGAGCGGCTATCCAGCCCCTGGCCCCGAGCTCAACGACCAGGTCACACCCCTCGAAGCCGGTTTGCTGGCCTATATCTCCGAGAGCAAGGGCTGTTACACCGGCCAAGAGATTATCGCGCGACAAATCACGTATGACAAAGTGACGCGCTACCTGTGCGGGCTGCGGCTCGAACGGCTCCCCGCCAGCGGAACCGATGCCGACGTGCTGGTTGCCGGACGGGTCGTGGGTCGTGTCACCACGACGGCGATGTCTCCGACCCTGGGTTGCCCCGTGGCCCTCGCGTACGTCAAACGCGAGGTGGAACCAGGTGCGGCGGTGGTTGTGCGTACCGGAGAAGGTGAGATGGGCGCTACAGTCCTGGCCCTGCCCCTGGTATCGTAGGGGCGACTGGAAGTCGCGGTTGCGCAAACAAAGCCCGGCCTGGCCGGGATGCCAGCCGCCATTCAACCATAACTCGGCCAGACCGGGCGGATTGATTGTGTGCCACGCTCAACAAGGACATCATGGCAAAGGACGATTTCTCGCGCGCCACCTGGCGCCTGTTGATGTCACCACCGCTCGACGGTGCCACAAACATGGCCATCGACGAGGCGATGGCCGAAGCCGCCGCGGCCGGCGAGGCGCCACCGACGCTGCGCTTCTACCGATGGGTGCCGCCGTGTTTGTCACTGGGCCGCAACCAGCCGCTGGCCGAAGTCGATCGGGCCGCGTGTGCCGTGCGCGGGTACGACGTGGTGCGCCGTCCCACCGGTGGGCGCAGTATTCTGCATACCGACGAGCTGACCTACAGTGTCACCGGGCCGGCCGGTGAGCCACGGCTGGCCGGCGGAGTGCTCGACGCCTATCTGCGTCTGGCCGAGGCCTTGCAGCTAGGCCTGGAACGGTTGGGTTTGCCCGTCGAGAAAGCGCCCGGCAGCACCCGCACCGGACCTGACGTCAGCGCGGCCTGCTTCGAGGTGCCATCCGCCTACGAAATCACGGTCGCCGGCAAAAAGCTCATCGGCAGCGCGCAGAGCCGGCGCCAGGGCTGGGTGCTGCAGCACGGTTCCCTGCCCCTGTATGGTGACATTACACGGGTGGTGGAATGCCTGCACCTGCCGGCACCCGGCGAACGCGCCGCCCTGCGTGAGATCCTTGCCACTCGTGCCACCACGCTGGCCGAGGTCATGCCGCAGCCACCGTCTTTCGACGAAGTTGTCCAGGTGATGATCGAAGCGTTTCAAGAGACTCTCAACATCGACCTGGTGCCGGAAGCACTCAACCCAGCTGAAGACGCCCGCGTAACACGTTTGCTGGCATCCCACTACCGCAGCGAGGCCTGGACGGCCCGCATCTGATTCTCATGGCAACGACCATTGGTATCCTCATCCTCGAGCTGCGTCTGCCGGCCAACGCCTCACTCAAAGGCAAACGCAGCCTGCTCAAACCCCTGATCGCTCGCATCCGGCGCGAGTTCAACGTCTCGGTCGCCGAAGTCGACGCCCAAGACACCTGGCAGCGCGCCGTGCTGGGTGTTGCGTGCATCTCGGCGAGCGCCGATTACGCCCACGGTCTCCTGCAAGCCGTCGCCCACGCCGTCGAATCGTGGCGTCTGGACGTCGAGCTGGTAGACTATGACATCGAGATGATCCAGTAGGAGCTGGGGGTCAGGGAACCGGCGTGCCGGAATCCCTAACCCCCAACCCCTCCACTGGCACAATCCACTCTTCTATAGTATAATACCCCCGTGCCGCAGCACGGCGTACGCTTAGCACCATTACCGACTGCACCTACGACGCTGTCGCCGCCCTGGATTCCGGTCTGGAGCGGCGATTCAGTTGTTGGCATAATGATGCGCCAGCACGTGGCAGGAGAAAACCTTGGCTGAAGAATTGGACACCACCAACGGATCGAACGGGACCAACGGCATTGGCACCGTCAACCTCATCGACATCGACCAGGAGATGCGGCACGCTTATCTGGACTATGCCATGAGTGTGATCGTGGCGCGTGCGCTGCCCGACGCGCGCGATGGATTGAAACCGGTGCACCGGCGCATCTTGTACGCGATGCACGATATGGGTCTGCGTCCAGGAACCCCCTACAAAAAGAGTGCCCGCATCGTCGGTGAAGTGCTCGGTAAGTATCACCCCCATGGCGACACCGCGGTCTACGATGCCATGGTGCGTCTGGCGCAGGACTTCTCGATGCGCTATCCCCTGGTCGATGGCCAGGGCAACTTCGGCTCGATCGACGGTGACAGCCCGGCCGCGATGCGCTACACCGAGGCGCGGCTGGCACGCCTGTCCGACTTTATGCTCGGCGACATCGACAAAGAAACCGTCGATTGGGGTCCCAACTTCGACGATTCACTGGAAGAGCCATTGGTGCTGCCGTCACTCCTCCCCAACCTGCTGCTCAACGGCGCCAGTGGCATTGCCGTCGGCATGGCCACCAACATTCCTCCGCACAACCTGGGCGAGTTAGTGGATGCCATCGCTTATTTGATCGACCATTGGGAGCAACGTGAGGAAGTCACCCCGGAAGACCTGATGCAGTTCGTCACCGGGCCCGACTTCCCGACGGGTGGTCTCATCGTGGGCAGCGAAGGCATCCGCGCCGCCTACGCCACCGGCAAAGGTCGCGTCGTGATGCGCGCCGTCGCCACCATCGACGAAATGAAGGCTGGTCGTTTCCGCATCATCGTCAGCGAGATACCGTTTCAACTCAACAAATCGTCCCTGCTCGAACGGATCGCCCAGCTCGTGCGCGAAGATCGCATCGACCAGATCAGCGACCTGCGTGATGAGTCCGACCGGCGCGGGATGCGCATCGTCATGGAGCTCAAGCGCGGGGCGGCGCCGCGCAAAGTGCTCAACCAATTATATAAGTATACGCCACTGCAAAGCACATTTGGCATCAACATGCTCGCCCTGGTCAAGGGTGAGCCGCGACTGCTGTCGCTGCGCCGTGCCCTGCAGCTGTACGTCGACCACCGCCAGGAAGT
>JAYRNS010000775.1:0-3194 GCA_041912075.1 Anaerolineae bacterium | reverse complement strand
GGTGCAGCAATCAACGTCGACAGCGCCAGGGTGATCAAGGCCACGACGATGCTGTTGATCAGCCCCGGCACGATGCCGCGCGATTGGAGGAAGAAGCGCATGGTGTCGAATGAGAATGGGATAAAAGGCAGTACGCCCTTGGGATAACTGCGCACCTCTTGGGGCGTGGTCAATGCCATCGACGCGATGAACCAGAGCGGCACCAGCACCCAGAGGGACAAAAGAATCGCGGCCAAATAGACAAACGCGCGGCCCAGCAGCAGACGGCGGCGGGCACGGGCGCGCAGTCGCGCCATTTCAGGCGAGATCTGGATGACGGTTTGAGAAGTGGGAGCCGCAGTCGTCATGCGCCGGCCTCCTCATGGCTGCGCACCAAACGCAGGTAGATGATGGCGCTGAACATCGAGATCAGCAGGATGAAGGCGGAATAGGCTGCGGCCACGTTCGTGTTGCGCAGGGTATAATACTGACGATAGGTCTCGTTGGCCAGCACCGTGACCACATCGCCGCCCGAAAGTGCAATGACCACGGCGAACACCTGCAGCGCCAGGATCGTACGCAGAATCAGCGCCACCTGCAGGCTGGGTTTGAGCAGGGGTAGGATGACATGGCGCAGACGCTGCCATAGACCGGCGCCAAACACCTCGGCCGCCTCGAGCACCTCCTGCGAGATGGCCTGCAGCCCGGAGACGACGATCACCATCACAATCGCCGTGGCGCGCCACACCTCTGCCAGCCAGATGGCAATGATGATCCAGTAGCGGGTGTCAGCCGTCAGATAGGGTTGGGGAAACTGGATCAGGCCCAGCATCTGGAGAATACTGTTCAGATAGCCACTCTGGGTAAAGATCGAATACCAGACGATACCCACGGCCAGGTCCGAAGCGGCCAGCGGGATGGCAAAGACGGCCAGGAACCAGGTGTTGAACCGAATCTGCGACTGGATGACCAGCGCCATGATGATGGCCAGAACAAACTGCACCGGGATGATGAGCACCATCAGCAAGAAGGTAGTGATGAGTGCCGGTTGAAAGAAACGATCGTTGAGCATACGCTCGATGTAGGCCGTGGTGAACTGCCCCGTGTCGCCCTGGTCGATACGACCGCTGGTGCCGTCAGCATAGACCTGCAAATTGCTGGACGGCGCCCAGCCGGTGACGGACTCGTCGCCGTCCTGGCCCTGGATCAAGAACCAGACCTCGAGCACCGCCTGCTCCGGGATTTGCACGACCGCACCGCTGTCCAGTTTACCCACGACCGCGCTGCGATCGCTGGGCTCGGCGTAGATGTTAGTGCGCGGATCGGCGGCGGCGCCCAATCGTGGACGCACAGTGCCCCCACTTGGCACGCCCTGCTCGTCGGTCGTACGGACGCGAACACGACTCTCCGGCGCCCAGCCGTCTACCGGGTTGCCACCGGCATCCGCACCCTGCACCCGGAACCACGTCTCAGTGATCGCACCGCCGGTCAAGACTTCCGACGTGGCCAGGTTGCTTTGGCGGTCGAGCAGGGCGACCTGTGTCCCCTGCGGCAGCGTGCCGGTCGAACTGCTGTCAGACGCGGCTTCACTGCGCAGGGTCAGCAGCGCCGTCTCGTCCCACACGGCCAGCCGCACGGCGCGCACCATTGGCCAGGCAAAGAAGATCACCAGGTAGATGATCGAGGGCAGGATCAGTACGTAGGGTGCCCACTGGCGCGATGGCCGGCGCGGGTTGGATGGCGCAGCGGCGTGTGTGGTCATAGAATGGCTCCTGAACTGTTGGCAGGATGAGGAGTCCGCATGCCCCGGTGCGGACCGGTAGGATGAACGCCTCTACCGCAACGGGAGGAGTCCGCACGCCCCCGTGCGGACTCCTCGTTCATCCATCTAGCGCGGTGCCACCTGGCACGGGCCGTCCGACGGCGGATCGGGCGCCCAGCAAGCTGCGCCGGTCTCGTTCATCAACTTCTGCAAATTGGCGGCCTCCTCGCTCAGCACCTTGGCGATGTCTTCGTCGTTGAGCACGGTGCGGTCGAAGGCGTTGCGGTAGATTTGGTTGATTTCACCACCGCGCGCCCCCAGCCCCACCGGCAGCAGCGCTGGCAGTGCGTTGGAAGCCGTGGTTTGTGAGACAACCGCTGTGGCTTCCAGCGCTACCCCGGCCGGCAGCTGCGCCATGTTGACGCCCCCCACGACCGGGAAGAACCCCAGCTCACGCAGGATCTGCTGCTGCACGCCAGGCCGGGTCAGATAGTCGATCAGGGCCGCCGCGTTGTCGGGGTTGGGTGCCGTCTTGGGGACACCCAGACCGACAATCACCGGCATGTAGCCCAGGCCAGCTGGCCCGGACGGCGCGGGGAACGCTACGAAGTCGTCCGGCTTCTCGTTGAGCGCGTTGATCAGGCGCGCTGTGTGGTCAAAGGCCACCCAGACATCGCCGGCCAGCAGCGGCTCCTGCATAAAGCTGTAGTTGATCGACTCGGGGTTGACGTAGGGCCACAGCCCGTCGCGCAGCCAGGTCAGCATTTCTTCGGCCGCGGCGCTTTGGAACTGCGTCACCATGCCGCCGGTGAACGAGGGCCACATATAACCCTGTAAGAAGCGATGGAAAAGCCCCGCGTTCGGGAAACCGCACAGCGGCTTGCCCTCGCCTTCGAAGATCGCCTTGCACCATTCACCCAGCTGCTGCCAGGTCAGTGCGCTGAGGTCCGCGCCAGCCGGCAGGTACTTCAGGGCATCCTTGTGCGCAGCCATGATGTAGGTAGCCTGCATCCACGGCACGTAGTACAGATAGTCCTCTGTGCCGAGCAAGCCGGTCTCCAGATAGGCCGGGGTGAAGCTGCGGTTAGCAGCCAGGTCTTCGGCCAGGTCGCTCATATTGGCCATGGCGTCGATCTTCTGCAAGGGTGGGAAGGTGCCGTGCAGCGCGCCGACTACGTCGACCGTGCCTTTGCCAGCCTGCGTTTCGGCCGTCACCAGGTCCAGCAGCGGGCCTTCTTCGGAGCCGGTCACATCGAAACCGGCCTTTTTGAGGATCGCACGGAACTTCTCCTGTTCTTCCACCGGTACGAACTGGGTCGAGAAGAAGGTTACTTCTACCGGCTCGGCGACGAGAGCCGAAGCGGGTGCCTTGACCTGACAGGGGCCGTCAGACGGCGCATCAGGCGCCCAACACGCGGCCCCAGTTTCGTTCAGCAGTTTCTGCAGGTTGGCC
>JAYRNS010000774.1:0-2130 GCA_041912075.1 Anaerolineae bacterium | reverse complement strand
CCGGCCAGGAGTGAGACGTACGGGTTCAGACGGACGCGTGAGACGAGCAGGATACGCATGTCAACGGCATGGGCGCCTTGAGCTCAAGCTCAGGCTGAGAGCTGAAGTCCGCTGAAGCGAACTATGATATGGCATCTGGCGGGCTCGCCTTGAGCTCAAGCTCAGGCTGAGAGCTGAAGTCCGCTGAAGCGGACTATGATGTTCATCAGACATTGCGCAATTGCAGACGATTCTGCAGCATGGTCCGGCCCATGGCCAGTCCTTGTTGTGTTACCCGGCGCACCTCGCGGTCGAAGATCAACACCAGCACCAGGTAGGCGCTCGTACCAACCACCCCGACCACGGCGAGGGAGATCCAGGACGCCCGGGGGAAGAGAATCTGGTCGAGCGCATAGGCGGCACCGGCGCCGACCACGGCAAAGAGCAGCAGGGGCAGCAGAATACGGCCGTACGAGCTCAACGAACCACCGATCACCTTATCGGTCAGCCAGGCCGAAATGAACCAGTCGATGACGGCAATGATGGCGGACAGGGCACTCACCCCCACAACACCCCAGTTGACCGTCACCGGGTACAGGAAGATCAGCATCATCGACAGGCGCCAGACCGCGATGTAGGTCAGCCACTGCGGTTTGCCGCCGGCTTTGAAGACGTTGCCCATATTGGCGGCAATCGAGCGGCACAGACCGTAAATCGCCAGGAGTTGGATAGGCACGATGGCGGCGCCCCACTTGACCGGGCCGAGCACTTCCACAAAATCGGCGGCAAAGACCATCGTCATGATCGCGATCGGGATCGTCAGCAGGGAGACGTAGTGGACGGTGCGAAAGAAGGTGTAGCGGAAATAAGCGACATCTTCGTTGATTTTGGTAAACGCCGGGAACATCACCTGGTTGATCAGACCGGTGATGTTGGTGGCCGGCAGGTTGGAGAGCAAATAGGCGGTGCCGTAGATACCCAGCGCGGCCACCCCGGCGATGCGGCCGACGAACATGTCGTCGACGTTGGTGATGGCAAAGATCAGAGCCTGGCTGACGACAATGTTCATGCCGTAACCGAACATCTCGCGCGCAATGGGCAGGCTGAAGCGCAGGGCTGGCCGGTAGGACGTAACCAGGAAGGGGACGCTGAGATCGAACAGCGCCTCGACCAGTTTGGCGATGACCAGGGCCCAGACGCCAAACCCCATCACGGCGAGGGTGACAGCGACGATGCCGTAGGCCAGGGTAGGGATGATATCGGGCAGCATGCGCCGCCGGAAGTCGAGTTCTTTGGCCAGCAGGACCATCGGTACGGTACCGGGAGAGCGGATCAGAATGACGAACGACAGCACCTGGACGACGGGGGTGATGCGCGGGTCACGAAAGAAGGCGGCCACCAGTGGCGCGCCAAAGAAGGCCAGGGCCCAGTAAACCACCGACGTGCCATTGGTGATCCAGAAGGTCACATGAGAAGCTTCGACGACGTCTTTTTTGCGATAGATCAGGGCTGAGCTGAAGCCAAACTCACGCAGGAGCTGCAGCGATTCCAGGGCCAGAAACGCGGTCTGCATGATACCGAAGTCTTCGGGCAGCAGGAGTTTGAGCAGGATGATCCGCGCAACGAATGCCAGGCCACGCGAGATCATACTGGAAAGGCCGACCCAGAAGACACCAGAAACGATCCGACGATCGAGCGACACAGGGAACCCTCACGGTTGTTTTGTCTTGGTCAGAGCGTACCACCGTGCGATGAATCGTACATGAACAGGTGGGCCATGATCGATGACAGATTCGTCATGCCGGCGCGGCCACGAATCGATGTATGATAGCGGAGAGGGGCGAGATAGGCAAGAACGGAGGGCACTGGGGAAAGTGACCGGCACCATCTATCCGTCAAGGCTGTCCCGCCGCGCAGCGGAGCTACGTGGATCCCAGGTGCCAGTCACGGCCGCGTTGGTTCTGCCGCGATAGGGTGCGGCACCGTCGGGCGCGGTTCGTGTAGAGCCTCCTGACGAGACATCAAACAGGAATCCCAAACCAGCACCCACGCCGTGACTGGCACCTGCGCGGTTTGCAACAACCGCCAGCCGCTAATCGGTCGTAACCATGAGACGGTGCTAGTCACTTCCGGCGCACGCAACAGTGACTG
>JAYRNS010000773.1:0-1832 GCA_041912075.1 Anaerolineae bacterium | reverse complement strand
GAGGCCGGTTTTGGTGCCAACGACCACGTTGTTGCTGTTGTTCGGGTCGACCCGTACCTTGCCAATGGCCTGGTACTGCGGGAAATTACCCGCGGCCTGCGGGTAGGCGGGGTTGAACACGTCGGCGCCCAGCATGGCCCAGGTGGCACCCTGATCGGTGCTCTTGAGCAAACCGGCCGCGCCAAAGGAGAACGAGCCAAAACGCAGGTCACCCGTGCCGGCATACACCACATTGTGATTGTTCGGGTCGATGTGCAGGTCGCCGATCGCGATCGTCGAGAGCAGCGGATCATCGGTGACCGACGTCCAGGTGGTGGCGGCCGAGCAGCAGTTGGTCGTCTTCCACACACCGCCGCCGTCGGCACCCAGGTACGCCACGTTCGGTGTCACCGGATCGATAACAATCGTGTTGACGCGGCCTGACACCAGACCGTAGGAGTAGCAGCTCAGACAGCCGTTGCTCTGAAGGGGTTGGGGTCCGAGAGACGTGAAGCGATTCGGATTGAGGACCAGGGGAGACTGGGATTCGGTCGGACGGTAGGTCACCTCGCCGGCCGGCACACCGCGCTCAACCGTCCGGTCCTGTGCAGCCGCTTCCAGGACCCAGCGTGAGTCAAACTTGCCCGTGGGGTATGACACACGGTGGTAGAAATAGTCGCCCATGGCCAGGAGATTTTCACTCTCCTCCCCGGGATCTTCACCTGGTTCGGCCACGTAGCGTTCACGACCTTCGATACCCGTGGCCAGTAATCCAGCGGCCGGCGCCGATGAGGGCGTGGGGCCCGGCGCAACGACAAATACGACAATCGCCAATAGAATGGCGACACCCAACAGAGCACTGATCAACCGTCGTTTCAACACGCAGCTCCTTCAGTTTTGTCGAGACGTAAGAGCAGAATTCGCCACCGATACCGCTTCAGCAAGACGGTTCGATGCATCTTCTAAGGACCTGTCCAAGAATAACTTCCCGGTTTCCGCCCGGATTTCCCAGGAAAAAGCGGAAGTTATTCTTGGACAGGTTCTAAATGGGTGGGCTGCTGCAAAGAGTCCATAGGATACACCCATTCTGCGATTTCGACAAATATTTCGGGGCCGGAAGTCTTTACACCTGGAACTCACCATTCTTGTAGAACAGCGCCCCATCGACAGAAATCTCGCTGTCCTGGCGCAGGTCACAAATAAAATCCCAATGCACACTCGATTGGTTCTTGCCACCGATTTCGGGGAAACCGGAGCCAATCGCCATGTGCATCGTGCCGCCAATCTTTTCGTCGTACAGGATGCTCTTGGTGAAGCGTTGGATATTGTAATTCGTCCCGATGGCCCATTCGCCGATGGTGCGTGCCTGCGCATCGACGTCGAGCTGGCTCAGCAGGTAGGCCTCATTTTTCTGTGCGCTGGCACGTACGACCCTGCCATCTTGCAGCTCGAACGACACGCCATCGACTTCGACACCGTTGCGCACCGAGGGGAAGGAAAACTTCACCCAGCCGTTGACCGAATCTTCGATCGGGCTGGTGAAAATCTCGCCGCCGGGCATGTTGACGTGGCCGCTGTCGTTGATAAAGCGGCGCCCAATGATCGACAGTGTCAGCTCGGCATTGGGGCTGCGCACCACCACCTGTTTTTTGCCGTCGAGCCACTCGACCAGGCGCTGCTGGCGTGCCTCCATCTCCTGCCAGCGTGCTACCGGGTCGGGCTGGTCGACGAACATCGCGGCGTAGGCAAAGTCCTCGAAATCTGGCAGGCTCATATCGGCGTCCTGCGCATAACCGGTCGTTGGAAACAGGGTGCCGGCGGCGCGTAAGGACCGGTCGCCCATACGCCGCATG
>JAYRNS010000772.1:0-2994 GCA_041912075.1 Anaerolineae bacterium | reverse complement strand
TACGCGCCGATCACGGTCACGGTGTCATCCGGCATCAAGGTGCAGTACATCGACCCCGTATCACACCTGCAGCGCATGACTTTCTACCTCTAGTTTTGCTTTACACCGTACACCATGGATATCCGAATCGAAAACCCGGTGTTGCAGTGACACCGGGTTTTTGATCTGCCTCAAGACCAACAGACACTGGACATTGCCAGAGACTTGCGGGCGTCTGGTACATGAGACCCCAGGCCCGCGGCACAACCGGGCCGGCTTGCGGCAGATTCGACTTCCTATGGTATAATAGGAGTAATTGTGTCATATTGCACAACTTCAGCCAGTGATCTGGCAGGTTGGATTATCGATGGCTTCATTTGCGATCGTCAAAGATAGCACGGCTTGCATGCCGCGTGACCTGTTACGCCAGTATCAGGTGAATATTGTGCCACTCAACCTGCTTTGGGATGGGAAACAATACAAAGATACGATCGACATCACGCCCGATCAGTTTTACCAGCGATTGAGCCAGGCTTCACGGCTGCCGACGACGTCGCCACCGGCAGTGGAAGACCTGATAGCCCTCTACAACCAGCTCGGCGAAACCCACGACGGTATCCTGTCGATTCACCTGTCAGGCGAGTACAGCCGCACGGTTGACATCGCACGTTATGCGGCCCGTCAGGTAAATGTGCCGGTCGACGTCATCGACAGCCGGTCGGTTTCCATGGGGTTGGGGTTTGTGGTGCTGGCCGCCGCGCGTGCGCGGGCCGAAGGTGCAACCATGGTCGAAGCCGCGGCCGCGGCACGTGCGCTGATCCCGCGCGTCCAGGTGCGGATGTTCGTGGAATCCCTGCGCTACCTGCACCTGGGGGGTCGCATCGGCCGGGCCCGGCGTTGGGTAGGCACGGCGCTGGATCAAAAGCCGATTCTAACGGTGCAGGACGGGCAGACCGACGTCGTTGGCCAGGCCCGCGGGCGCAAGGCGGCACTCAAAGCCTTGATCGATCAAATCGCGGTCAAAAGCGGTGGCCACCCGCTGCACATTGCGGTCGTGCATGCCCTGGCACCACTCGATGCGTTGTGGCTGTACGATCAGGTCGAGGAGGAGTTCACCTGCGTCGAGCACTATTACGTCGAGCTGAGTCCCGTGTTGGGTACCCACGTTGGCCCTGGGTGCGTCGGGGTGGCGTTCTACGTGGATTGACGCGACCGTTGCCGAGGAAGATCGATCGGGTGCGCGCTGAAAACAAAGCAGATTCAGCGAGTATGTTCCCTGCACCGGCACCAGGAAACGGGGTGTCAGTAGTTTTCTAGGGGTGTCTCCTCGTACCACCAGAAGCCGTGTGTCAGAACATACAGTCGGTCTTCCCGGCCCAGCCACTGGCACACGCAGCCCTCGCGCCAGCGCGCACTGCTGTCGCTTAAGTATTTGAGCCCGCCAAAAAACTGTGCATCGTAGGCCTGGTAACGAAAACCGGCCTGCTGCACCGCTTCCGCCGGCAACAGCATCGAATGGGTCCGTACCACCTCGTGCGGGCAAACGCCCTGCACCGTGGTGGCCAGACCCGTCTCCAGAATCAGCCGGGCCCGCCGCAGACCTTCCGCCTCGTCGACGCCGATTTCACGTGCAAAGTGGGGCTCGTAGTGCAAACCCAGCTCTCCCCCCAACCGCTCGATCGCACGCAGCTGGCGGAATGTCGGCAGCACAAACGGGTTATAGTGATGGGCATGCAGCCGCACGAAGTAGGTGGCGGTAGCACCCAACGCCTGTTCGATCTGGGCAAAACGTAGTGCGTTGTCCACGGTGAAATCGATGTCGTGCCGCAGCAGCAGTACACGGGCAGCCCCTGCGGCACGTCCATCCAGCAGATCGCGGAAGCCGACGCACGCATACCCCAGCCGGCGTGCCTCGGTCAACACTTCACGATAGTGCGCATACGTAAAGCTGCACAACACAGTACGGCCTACTTCTCTAGCCAGAAATCACCAATCGCCAGGGCATCCAGTCCACTCCCATAGAACGTGCGGACGGCGTCCTGCGGCGTGTTGACGATCGGCTCACCTTTGACGTTAAAACTCGTGTTGAGGATCATCGGCACGCCGGTCAGTTTTTCGAACTCGTCGATAACCCGGTACCAGCGTGGCAAATCCTCCTCCCGCACCGTCTGCGGGCGGACCGTATGGTCCACGTGCACGACGGCGGCAATCTGCGAGGCCACCTCCGGTCGCACGTTGAAGGTCAGGATCATGAAGGGTGCCTCGACGGCATCGTAGACAAACTCGCCTAACCGCCCGGCTTTGACCGACGGCGCAAAGGGACGCCACGGCTCGCGGTATTTGACCGCGTCGTTGATCTTGTCCTTGATCTCCAAACCAATCGGTGATGCGATAATCGAGCGACTGCCAAGGGCGCGCGGGCCGGCCTCCAGCCGTCCCTGGAACCAGCCGACGATGTCACCACGGGCGATGCGCGTGGCCACACGACGCTCCAGGCGACCTTCGGGCAAATATTCATAGGTCAGCTTGTGCCCTTCGAGCACGGCACGAATCTCGGCGTTACTGTAAGCAGGTCCATAATGCACCAGGCGCTGCTCGAAACGCGGATCGTCACCCTGCTCGGCTGCCACCAGCTGGGCCGCGCCCAGGGCTGACCCAGCGTCGTTGCTCACCGGCTGGATGTACAAGCGGTCCACGGCACCACTGTCCAGGATAGCCCGGTTCATTTTACAGTTCAGCGCAACGCCCCCCGCCAGACACAAAGTGCGGCAACCCGTAGCGGCTACCGCGCGCCGAGCCAGCCCGACGGCAATTTTTTCCAACCGGTCCTGCACGGCCCAGGCGATGTTTTGCTGCCGTTCGGTAATCGGCTCGCCATAGTGAAACGGTGCGCCGAGCGCGGCAATCAGCTTGTCCGTGTAACGATCCCCGTACGTGTGCGGGCCAAAAAAGAAGTAGGTGGGATCGACATGGTAGGTGCCATCCGCATTGATGGGGGCAATATCGTCGAAAACG
>JAYRNS010000771.1:0-1864 GCA_041912075.1 Anaerolineae bacterium | reverse complement strand
TCCCTATGCCCCCCAACCCCTGCTCCCCAACCCCCAACCCCTGGGCCCCCAACCCCTGGCCCCCCAACCCCTGGTCCCCAACCCCTAACCCCAGGCCCCCAACCCCTCCGCTTCACCCCTCACGAACTAGACGTCTATCCCCTCACTGTGCTAGAATCAAGATACAATCTCAGCCCTCACACTCACGGAGTGAACGTCATGCAAATCCACCTCACCCTCAACGACGAAGGGGCATCGTGGGACGTTGCCACCCACGAGCTGCTGATCACAGCGCTGCGCCGCGCTGGCATGTGGAGCGTCAAACACGGCTGTGAAACGGGCGACTGCGGCGCCTGTGCGGTGCTCATCGACGGTGAGCTGGTCAACACCTGCACACGGCTGGCCGCGCAGGCACACGGCCACACCATTACCACCCTGGAAGGCCTGGCACCCGATGGACCCGGCCAGCGCACGCCCGGGGTCGAAGGCGCGGCCTACCTGCACCCCTTGCAGCAGGCGTTTATCGAAACCGGTGCCATCCAATGTGGTTTCTGCACACCTGCCCAGCTGCTTGCCGCCCATGCCCTGCTCGAGCGCGAACCCAATCCCAGCGAAGAACAGGTGCGTTCGGCACTGGCTGGCGTCCTCTGCCGCTGTACCGGCTACCTGCGGCCGGTGCAGGCGGTGCTGCGGGCGGCTGCACGCCAGCGCGGAGAATTACTGCCCCCCGCTGCGCTGCCGCCCATCGTGCCCGGTGGATTGGCTCCAGACGCTGGTGACGAACCGCTGACCACGCCTGAATACCCGCCTGACGTAGTCAGCCGCGGCCCTGCGACGGCAACGCGCACTCAAACCCAACTCCCCGTCATGGTGGTGGCCCAACCGGAAACCCGCGTCGTCAACAAACCCGAAACCAAGGTCGATGCGGTCAAGCTGGCCAAGGGCCGGCCGGTCTTTACCGACGACACGACCCTGCCCGGTCTGCTGCATGCAGCACTGCTGACCAGCCCACACGCCCACGCCCGCATCCGCAGCATCGATGCCAGCGCGGCACGCAAGCTGCCCGGTGTTCACGCCGTGCTCACCTACCTCGATGTGCCTCGCGTCATGTACGCCAGCGGCGGGCAGAGTTATCCGCAGCCCCCGCCCTACGACCAGGTATCGTTGGACAACAAAGTGCGCCACGTGGGCGATCGTGTGGCTGTGGTGGCCGCCGAAACCCCGGAAATCGCCCGCGCCGCCCTGCGTCTGATCGAGGTCGATTACGACGTCCTGCCGGCGGTTCTCGATCCCGTCGCCGCCATGCTGCCGGGTGCACCCATCATCCACGACGAGCCCGATGCCATTGGCATCCACGATGCCGGCCACAACCTTCCGCACCACATTCACGTCCACCACGGCGACCTGGCAGCGGGGTTTGCAGAGGCGGCGTGGGTCTTCGAGCACGAATATCGCGTCCACCAGGTGCAGCAGGCCAGTATCGAGCCCCACGTCTGCATCACTTACTGGGACGAAGACGACCGCCTGGTGGTGCGCACCAGCACCCAGGTGCCGTTCCACGTGCGCCGCATGCTGGCGCCGCTGATTGGGCTACCGCTCAAACGGATCCGTGTCGTCAAGCCGCGCATCGGCGGCGGATTTGGTGGGAAACAGGAGATGCTCCTCGAAGACCTGTGTGCCCATCTGACGATTGCGACCGGCCGGCCGGTACGTTTCGAGTACACTCGTGCGGAAGAATTCACCAGCGCACGCTCGCGCCACCCGCAAATGATCCGCATGAAGAGCGGTGTGCGCGCCGACGGCACCCTGAGCGCGATGCGTATCAAAACCGTGGCCGACACCGGTGCCTACGGCACGCATGGCCTGACCGTACAAATGGTCAGCG
>JAYRNS010000770.1:0-4119 GCA_041912075.1 Anaerolineae bacterium | reverse complement strand
TTGACCACGTAATCGTCGGCACCCAGCTCCAGACCCAATACGCGATCCATCTCCTCGCCGCGCGCCGTGAGCATCAGGATCGGCACCGAGCTGGTACGGCGCAGCTCGCGACACACCTCCCAACCGTGCAGGCGCGGCATCATCACGTCCAGCAGCACCAAATCAGGACCGGCCGTGCGCGCCAGGCGCAGCGCCTCTTCCCCATCGCGCGCGACGATGACCGTGTAGCCCTCGGTAACCAGCCGGTCACGCAGGACGTCCACGATCATCTCGTCATCATCGGCCAGTAGGATGGTTGCCTGTGCCATACCGTCTATTCTACCATATCGGCGGCGGTTTTCCGAACGGATACTCTGGGGTGCCCGATCGGGGGCGAATGCCATCCACGAATTCGTGATCTTATTCGCTGACGGCATTCGTTGGCACTCAGGCCTTGACCGTACGTTCTCGTGCCTGGCGGGCATTGAACAGCCGGTAGAAGGTCAGGAAAAAAACGGGAGCCGCGGTGAGCACGTACATGACCTGGACCACCAGATACTGGCTGGTCGTGCCCAGAAAAGCCGCGTGCAGCAGCGCCACCAGATACGCGGCAAAGCTCAGGTAGTGCAGCTGCCGCCAGCGGCGCTGGCCCAGCTGTCTGCGTACCAGATAACTCAATCCTACGATCAGCGACAGCCACAGGCCGATCTGACCGGCCGCCACCAGTACCGGTTTGTATGCGCCGGCAAATGGCACCAGCACCGCCTGCAGGGGGAAACTCAGATAGGTGTCGCCCATCAGGACCAGCCCGTGAAACAGCGTAAAGCCCAAAGCGAGATAACTCAAGAACTCATGCGCATCCAGCAGCGCTGGGGGACGCAGGCGACCCTGTCCGATCTTGGAGCTGAGCAGCAGCCCCCAGATCATGGAACCCCACAGCATGAAATAGCCGACGAATCCCGCAGCCCGGCTGAGATACCAGTACGACGTCGTCTTTCCAGTGAGACGGGTGAGTCCCATACCGATCGCAAATCCGGCAATCGCCAGGCCAGCGCCGATCAGCGCACCCAGAACGGTGCCCCATGGATCGTGAATCGTATTTGCTTCGGGCTGGACAGCCAGCCCAGGAACAGCCGGTAATGGTCGATTCGTCATATCAATCCTCCCACGCTGGCTCGATCGTCAATCCACCCACGACCTGCTGTGTGCCATCGAGGCCAACGAACAATCCTGACCAGCCCTGCTCTTCTAGATAGGCCTGGCCTTCTTTGGCTCCGAGGATCAGCGCCACCTTGGCGGCGACCTCAGCCTGCACCGTGGTCGGTGCGACAACGGTCACCGTGTGCAGGTCGCTCTGGCACGGCTCCCCGCGCCGCGGGTCGATCAGGTGATGCATCGATCGACCATCATGCTGCCACCGTCGCCGCCCAATGGTGCTGGTGGCTACGGCGCCATCGGTCAGGAGCAGCATCCCCAGGTCGCGCTGATCGTCGAACGGATCGGCGATGGCAACCGGCCAGGGTTGTCCACCTGGTGCCGCGCTGGCGCGGATGTCACCGCCAGCGTCGATCAGCGCAGCACCCTGTGCGCCCAGACGCGCAGCCGCCTGATCCACCGTCCAGCCCTTGGCAATACCACCCAAGTCCAGACCCAGGCCCGCCGGCAGCGTCACCGTCCCGTCGATCGTGTCCAGCGTGACTTGCTGCCAGCCGGGTGTTGGCGGTAGTGATTCGTCTGCCCATTCGGGCCGGGCTTGTTTGCCGTTACGAGGTGCGGATGCAGATGGCACAGACCCGTTCACCGCCAACAGCTCGAAACTGCGGTCGTAGCCAGCCCGGTACAAGGCGGGCAGCACGGTGGGGTCGAAAATACCACCGGTGATCCGCGCCGCAACCAGCGCCCGGCCCAGGACTTGCTGCAGCATAGGGGACACCTTCTGCGGCCCCGTGCCGGCGGCTGCGTTCAACCGGCTCAACCCGGATGTCGGGCGAAAGCGGCTCAACTCAGCCTCGGTCTCGACAAAGAGCCGCTGCACGTCCAGCAGCCATGGATCGGCCAGCGGCAGGTCTGCCCACAACCAGGCCGCGACCCCTGTGTTCATGGCCCGGAAGTGATGTTCGTGCAGCGTGTTCACGAACCGCGTGTCCGGGCCGGCGCCCGCCGGAAAATCGGGGCCTGTGGCATGCTGGGAATCGTCAGGCTGTTCAGACTGGATGAACTGCTGATGCTTTCCGTGCTATCTGACGTCAGCTCGTTCGCAGCCTGAGATGCCGACGTGTTTGGCTGCGTCTGCGTGTTGGATGTCGCCTCGGACCAGCCCAGGATACCCCACCCCAGGAGCACCGTACCCATGGCGGATGCCAGCAGGGCACTTTTCCACGCGGGGGTCTTGCTGGCGCGCCGGCTTGTGCGATGGGATGCCGGCGTCTGGGTTTGATTAGTCATGATCGTCCCCGTGATCGCGTTCAAAAACGATGTGGCCCTGGCGCGTACCGCCGTCTTCGCGTTCTTCCCACGACCGTGGCTGGACCGGCGAAACCTGACCGGTCTGCAGCATGTCGATCTGTGCGTAGGCCTGTTGGAGCGCCTGATACGCTTCTGACAACTGTGCCTGGTAGGCGGCGATCTCTGCTTTGGCCTGGGCCAGCGTCAGGGTCTGTGATTGATCGATCACCAGGGGCTGTGTATTCGATACCACCGGGTTGGCATCCGCCGCAGGGGGATTGGCCAGCAACGTCGCAGCACCAATGCCAACCAGGGCAATCGTCGTGACAATCGCCGACAGGACAATGGCCTTCCGATTCATACGCTTGTTCATCATTACCTCTCGTACACTGATAGATTTTCCGGCTTGTGCCAGTGCCCGGTAATTGTTTGCTGGTATGCCGGATGAAGACAAGGCAACAGCACGAAAAAGCTCTCTGTACCAGCACTGGCGGACAGGAGGATTATGCACGAAAATCAGCGGTGGTAGGTGAAGGAAGGACTATCACCCGGTTAAGGGTAGGTAAAGGGGATGTGTGGAAATGGTTCATGGAGTCGACCGCGGCGGTATATCGGATCATCACCACAAAGGCACCAAGACACCAAGTTACTGACAAGTAATCCAGATGTCTTGGTGCCTTTGTGATATGAATGCCCTACGGTGTTGTGCGCGCCTGGCCGGAATTGGGATCGATCATCAGCGATGACACGTCGACCGCCTCGAAGTCGGACCCGTGCACCTGGCCAAGCTGGCGCAGTACGTCATCATTCCACCGTGGATCGGGTGCGCCCGATATGTACCAGGCCGAGCCGTTGTCGGCCAGAATGATGCCGTAGGTCTTGAACGCCTGCAGGATGACCCGCACTTCCGGGGCAAACCCCGCGATATCGAAGCTGGCTTTAAGCCGGAAACGCTGCCCCATGGGCGGGTACTGGATACCGGTGAGTGTGGAGGCGTAATGGCGCGCCGGCCACACGTACGCACGCCGTGTCTGTGGCACGGTAAAGCGGATGGCATGACGAATCTCGCCGGCCACGACTTCCTCGAAACGCACCAGGCCAGACACGACGGGCAGCCCTGCGGCATCGGCTGACGTCCAGCCGGCCGGCCGCAGCGCATGCGAACTGAGATCGAACACGGCCCCTGAACCGGCGTGCCAGCTGCCGTTGGCGTTTGGCCAGGCGTTCCACATCTCATACAGCATGCAGTGATCCCGATCGACCACCAGCACGTGCCGGTCACCGCTGCTGTTGGGCCCGCCTTCGATCGGCGCATTGGTGGGAATCGGATAAGGACCGGGGTCGCTCTCGTCGTCGTAGTCGAACGTCACCGGCACCAGCGGCTGCGTGCCGGGCACGTTCGTCCAGGGAATGCCAATCGGCGCACCGGAGCCGGGCGGCCATTCACCAGCTCCAAAGTCGGCGTGCAAACCCGTGCCGGCGCCAATCGTGTTGACGTACAGATTGGAATTTGGGTCCAGAGGCAGCGTATCGACGCGCACGTTCCAGATGTTATCAGCCGGGAACTGCGGGCAGCCGGCAATCGTCGGACCAGTGCCAGGTGACGTGGTGGCAGTGGGCGTCGCGGGGCTGGTGGGTGTGGCGCTGGGCATGGCCGTCGGGGTCGGTGTGGAGGTACGAGTCGGGGTACGGGTT
>JAYRNS010000769.1:0-4011 GCA_041912075.1 Anaerolineae bacterium | reverse complement strand
TGGTTATCGTCGTGCTCTTTGCCGCACTCGTCGTCCCCCTGATCGCCGGCCAGCTCGACACCCTGACGGAGCGTTTGCCAGCACTCTACGCTGACCTGCGGGCCGGCCTGGTGAGCGCGGACAACCGCCTGGTGCAGCGCCTGGCGCGTGGGCTGCCCCAAGCGCTGGTTCTGGTGACCCCCACCCCGGCGCCGATCGTCCCCGCAGGGGAACTGCCGAGCTTCGAATCGGCGTGGACCCTGGTCAAGACGGCGAGCCGTGCGGGTTTCCTGGTGATTGCGATCATGGCGCTGGCATTTTTCCTGGTGACAGAGGGGGAGCTCATCACGCGCCGTGCGCTGTTGTTGGTTCGACCCGAGCGGCGTGACCAGGCGCGCGTCGTGTGGGCGGAGATGGAAACGCGGATCGCAGGTTTCTTCCGCGGCCAGCTCCTGCTCATGGGGATTGTGGCCCTCTTTTCGGGTATCGGCTATCTGCTCGTCGGTGTTCCCTATGCTCTCGGACTGGCCCTCATCGCCGGCATCTGCGAGGCCATCCCGATGCTCGGGCCTACCCTGGGGATGATACCCGCCGTGCTCGTGGCGATCACCCTGGCACCGGACAAACTGTTGTGGGTGATCGTGGTTGGCGTGGCCGTCCAGCTGTTGGAAAACAACCTGTTCGTACCCCGCATCATGGACCAGCTGGTTGGTGTGAATCCCATCGTCACCATCCTCGCGGCCGTGGCGTTCGGTGCCCTGTTTGGGTTTGCCGGCGCCCTGCTCGCCGTCCCGCTGGCCGCGATGGTCCAGATCATCGTGCAGCGGCTGCTCCAACTGCGTGAGGCGACGCCGGAGGTCGGTCGCAGCGCCGTCAGCGTTCTGCGCCTGGCGGCACACGAACTGGCCGCCGACGTGCGTAAAGGTGCCGCCGTCGAAGATGTCAGCCATGTCACCACCGACATCGAAGCGGCCGAGGACCGGCTCGAGACCATTGCGCACGAGCTGGACCGCCTGCTGATGACGCTCGAGGCCGACGCATGAGAAGGTTTGCGCTGTTCGTTGTCATTGTTTTTGCGATTCTGCTCGGTCTCCTGTTGGCGTGGCGGCTGTCCGAGATTGTGCTGATGTTCGTCGCGTCGTTGGCGGTGGCTGCCACCTTACGTGCGCCGCTGGAATGGCTGGTCGCGCGCCGCGTGCCGCAGGGACTGGCCATCATGCTCCTGTACGTGATGCTCGGTCTGGCCATCCTCGCCCTGCTGGTTCTGCTGTACGGACAGCTCGGGCGCGAACTTGCCAACCTGTCCGAAGAGCTGAACTATCTGTATGCGCGGGTGCGCACGCAGTTCAGTGTGCTGGGGCAGTTGGGGCCCGGGTTCGTTGGCCGGTTTCCTACGCCTGAACAAATGACCCAACTGCTGACCGACAACCAGGTCGGTAACCTTGAACAAATCGTCATAGGCACGGGTGGAACCCTGGCGAACACCCTGGGTAACGTGCTGCTCGTGATCATTCTCAGCATCTACTGGACGGCGGACCACCTGCGTTTCGAGCGGCTGGCGCTGGCCCTGCTGCCCGTCAAACAGCGTGCCGTGGCGCGCACGATTTGGCGCACGGTCGAGGCCAGGGTAGGCCGCTACTTGCGCAGCGAGGTCTTACAAAGCCTGTTGGTCGGTTTGCTGCTGGCGCCGGTGTTTGCCCTGCTGGGGCTGCACTGGCCCGTTTTTTGGGCGCTGCTGGCATCACTGGCGTGGCTGGTACCGCTGGTGGGTGGATTGATCGTTCTCATACCCATGACGATGATCGTCTGGTTCCAGTCCGGCCCGCTGATCGCGGTGCTGGCAGTCCTGGCAGTCGTGCTCGTGCTCATACTAATGGAGTTTGGCGTGGAGCGCCGGCTCTACGTGCGCGAACGCGGCGCCAATGTCCTGACCATCATGGTGGTGCTGGTGATGACCGACGCGTTTGGTTTGATCGGTCTGCTGCTGGCACCGCCGGTGGCCGAAACGATCGACGTTCTTCTCAACGAGCTTGCCAACTCCAACAGCGTGCAACCCGCGGCACCCACGGTCGATGCCAGCGTGGCCGACCTGGAGAAGCAGCTGGACGACGTGCGCAGGCTCATCGCGGCGACGACCGGTGAGGGTGGGGACCGCCGTCTCGAGAACCTGGCCGACCGGCTGGAGACGCTCCTGGCGGAGACACGGCGGGTCGTCGCATAAGCAACCCAATCGAGGAGTCTGAACCATCATGCGTAGAAAGCTTCAACCATCGCGCGTGCCCGGCATGGGCGCCATCGTCCAGCCCGACCGTGTATCGTTTCGCGTCTGGGCGCCGAACGCCAGTCAGGTATTCGTTGCCGGCGATTTCAATGACTGGTCGCAGCGCAAAACGCCGCTGGCCAGCGAAGGCAACGGGTTCTGGTCGGTGGATGTGCCAGCGGCACGTCCGGGCCATGAGTACCGTTACCGGATCATGAACGGCAAAATCGAGCTGTGGCGTCTCGATCCGTACGCGCGTGCCCTGACGAACTCCGTTGGCAACAGCATCATCGTCGATCCGGCGTTCGAGTGGTCGGATGGTGGTTTCCAGATGCCGGCGTGGAACGAGCTGGTCATCTATGAGATGCACGTCGGGTCGTTTCACGTGACGGAGCCGGGCCGCCCGGGCACTTTTCAGAGCGCCGTGGAGAAGTTCGACTACCTGGCCGGGCTAGGGATCAACGCCATCGAGATCATGCCCGCCACCGAGTTTCCGGGTGGCTACTCCTGGGGCTACAACGTTGCGCACCCCTTTGCCGTCGAGAGCGATTATGGTGGACCCCTGGGGTTCAAACAGTTCATCGACGCCGCGCACCAACGTGGCATCGCTGTGTTCCTCGACGTGGTGATCAACCACATCGGACCGAATGACAACGCCCTGTGGCAGTTCGACGGCTGGAGCGAAAACGACGGCGGCGGCATATACTTCTACCAGGACTGGCGCGCCGAGACGCCCTGGGGTCACACCCGGCCCGACTATGGGCGAGGTGAGGTGCGGCAGTACTTCCGCGACAACGCGCTGATGTGGCTGGAGGAGTACCACTGCGATGGCCTGCGTTTCGACGCCACCGCCTTCATCCGGCACGTGCGTGGCCAGAATACCGGCATGGAACCCAACCAGGAGGGCGATTTGCCGGATGGCTGGTCGCTGCTGCGCTGGTTGAACGAAGAGGTCCAGGCACGGCAGCCGTGGAAGTTCACGATTGCCGAGGACCTGCAGGGCAACGCCTGGATCACCAAGGAGATCGGTGCCGGGGGTGCCGGCTTTAGCTCGCAGTGGGACCCGCAGTTCGTCGGCGTGATCCGTGGCGCAATCGTCGGCATGGCCGACGAGCATCGCGATATGCACGCCGTGCAGGCGGCGATCGAGGCGCGTTTGGGTGACGATCCATTCGACCGTGTCATCTTCACCGAATCGCACGACGAAGATGCCAACGGTCAGGCGCGCGTGCCGGAGACGATTGCGCCAGGGGACGCCGAGAGCTGGTATCCCAAAAAGCGCTCGACCCTGGGGGCGGGCATCGTGATGACGGCGCCCGGCGTGCCGATGGTGTTCCAGGGGCAGGAGATGCTGGCCGGCCGCTGGTTCCACGAGCAGGATCCGCTTGACTGGTCGCGCGTCGACGAACAGCGCGGTATCATCCAGATGTACGCCGATTTGTTCAAGCTGCGCCGCAACTGGGGCGACAGCACCGCCGGCCTGCGCGGCCACGAGGTTAACGTCTACCATGTCAACCTGGAGCAAAAGGTGCTGGCCTTCACGCGCTGGGACAACGGCGGCCCGGGCGACAGCGTGGTGGTGGTGCTCAATTTCACCGCCGAACCGTTGAGCAACTACTGGATTGGTCTGCCGGCCGGTGGGATGTGGAAGGTGCGCTTCAATAGCGACTGGAACGGTTTCGACTCCGAATTTGCCAATACCTTCACCGCCGACACGGAGGCCGTGGACGAGGAGATGGATGGCCTGCCCGCCAAGGGCTGCCTCAACGCCG
>JAYRNS010000768.1:0-2017 GCA_041912075.1 Anaerolineae bacterium | reverse complement strand
GTCGGCGCTGCGCCCAAGCCGGCCACCTCGGTGTAGTAACCCACCTGGAAGGTGAGCGGCGTTGCCGGGCTCCCGTAGGTGCCGGGTTTGAACAACAGCGCATAACGCTGCGTGCCCATCTCGTTGTCGACCTGCTGGGTGGCCACCGCATCGACCGAGGCCTGAATCTGGCTGGTTGGCATGCTGGGGTCGAAAATCAAGACATTGGGGCCGAAGTCGGGCGATCCCGGCGGGGGTGCCGCGGGGAAAGAGGCCGTCGTCGCGGCTGCGGCACCAGAGGTGCCCACCATCACGGTTATCAGCAGCACCGCCAGCAGCCGGATGCTCACTGATCTGAATTGCGTCATTGCAGTCCTCCATCTTAAGGTGTGTGGTTATGGCTCGCAGAAGAATAACTTCAAGTTGGCTGCATTATAGCACCCGTGCTGGTAGGCGTCAATGGATGGTCGTGCCTGAGCGTGGTCGTTGCACGGACACGAAAGGTTTTGACAGACGCCGCCGGAAGATGTTAAATGAAAGTGGGCCTGGTTCTTGCATGCGGCGCGCAGAGGTGCCAACGCGACACACCTCGGGAGCAGCTGATGCAAACGCGCACGTGGATCATCGTCGGGCTGGTCGGGGGTGTCACTCTCGTACTCCTGGCGATTGTGCTCGTCCCCCGGCTCAATCAACCACAACCGATTTCGACCGAGACGAACGTGCAGCCCGCGGATTGGCCGGCCAGCACACCGGAGGAACACGGCTTCGATTCCAACAAGCTGGCGGACGGGCTGCTGGCCCTGCACGAGCAGGGAACGCAGATCGACAGTCTGCTGGTCCTGCGCAACGGAACGCTCGTTCTGGATGCCTACTTCGCACCCTACAACCGTACCATTCCCCACAATCTGGCTTCCGTGACCAAAAGCGTCATGACCACGTTGGTCGGCATCGCGGCCGATCAAGGCAAACTGCAGCTCGACCAGCCGGTGCTGTCCTTTTTCCCCGAACGGACGATCGCCAACCGTGACGCACGCAAAGAGGCCATGACGGTGCGCCACCTGGCTGGCATGGTCAACGGCTTCCAATCGGGCTGTCTCGCCGGTGATGTGGCAACCATCAATGCCATGCGAGCCAACCCCGACTGGGTGCAGGCCGCACTTAACCGCAAGGTCGTCGCCGATCCGGGAACTCGCTTCTGCTACGACAGCCCCGGCATGCACCTGCTGTCGGCCATCGTGCAGCAGGCGACGGGGATGACGGCGCTCGATTTCGCACGCCAGAACCTCTTCCAGCCATTGGGAATCGACAACGTGGCCTGGCCATCCGATCCCCAGGGTCACAACCATGGTTGGGGAGACCTCCACCTGACGCCGCGTGATGCCGCGAAAATTGGCGTTCTGTGGCTGAACAAGGGTGCCTGGCAGGGAAAACAGATCGTTTCGGCCGGCTGGGTGAAGGATTCGGTCGCAGCGCATACCCCTACCGGAACCGGGGACAGTTACGGGTACGGCTGGTGGGTGGGCGACGACGACTACTACGCCTCCGGTCGCGGCGGCCAGACGATTCGTGTGGTGCCGGCGTTGAACGCGGTCATCGTCGTGACTGGTAACGGCGTCAACTTCGACACGATCGCCTCGTTCCTGACGGCAGCGCTCGTCGATCCTCAAAACCCGCTGCCGGCCAACCCGCAGGGTGTTGCTCGCCTCGCTGACGCCATCACGGCGCTGGCCGAAGAACCGGTGGCGCCGCGGGTGGCACCCGAATCACCCACAGCAGATAGCGTATCCGGCAAAACGTACCAGTTTGGCGGCAACGTGGCTGGGCTGCATACCTTAAGTCTGACGTTCGATGAACCCGCTGAGGCGGCGCTGCACCTCACCCTGGACGACCCCGTGCGCCGTTTGACCTGGCCGGTCGGTTTGGATGGGAGGTACCGCGTGGCCGAAGACGGCCAGGCCGCGCGTGGTTACTGGGCGGACCCCCAGACCTTCGTGTTGGACCTCTTCGATATCGGGCAGCGTACCATCCAGATGCATTT
>JAYRNS010000767.1:0-8333 GCA_041912075.1 Anaerolineae bacterium | reverse complement strand
GGGTGATGGTGATAACCAGCGTGTTGGTGTTGACGACCGTCACGCCCACCTTGCTGGTGTCGGTCACTTCGCCCGAGTTATAGGCGGCCGCGCCTTCGATGACCGGTGCCCATACGTAGGCATAGTCCGAGGCGGTCGCCGGATCCAGCGTGCGCAGGATACCGTACTGGAAGTCGTAGGCGTTGACCATGCGGTCGTTGCCATTCTCATCCTTGACCTTCTCGACGTTGCCGCTGTTGACGTTGTAGTACACCCACGGCACATCGTCGCGGATGTTGAAGGTGTAGACCAGGCCATCGTCCGAGACGGTCCAGGTCGCCATGCCTGGTTCGGCCACGGCGTCCGAATTGCGCAGGTGTGTCAATGAGATGAACATCTGGCGGACGGCGCGGTCCGACTGGGTGTCCGACATCAGGGCCGGGTCCATGGTGGGTACGTCGCCCGAACCAGAAACGAAGCGCAGCTTCTTGGCTTCGGGTACCGGGGTGGCGGTTACTTCCACCACTACGGTCGCTTCTTTGACGACTTCGACGGTTTTTTCGACAACGACCGTCTGCTCGACCACCTGCGGTGCCGCAGGGGCCCCGCCGGTACAGGCCGACAAGGCGAAGCTGCCAATCACGACGATCGACAGCAGGGCAATCCATTTCTTGGAACGCATATCAATCTCCTTCGATTCGCTGAAGTCAACGAACAGTGCACGCTACAGGGCAAAACGATCGTAGTCGTACACCAACGACACGTACTGGCTTGCCAGGCCAATTGGATCGTGCAACCACGATGCGGCTCATCGCCACAGGCGCTTATCACCCCCTTTCCCATGCCCGCTCAGCGGGCGATCATCAGGCCTGTAACTCTCCCGGGTCCAAACCCGGAAGCAGCTGCTGGCGTACGGCAGATATCAATACAGGTGACAGGCCACGAAGTGACCGCTGCCCACGTCTTTGAACTCGGGATCGACTTCTTTACATATGTCCATGACCCGCGGACAGCGGGTGGAGAAATAACAGCCGCTCGGCGGGTTGGCCGGGCTTGGCACGTCACCGGTGAGAATGATTCGATGACGTCGCGCTTCGGCGGTCGGATCCGGGATCGGCACGGCTGACAAGAGAGCCTGCGTGTAGGGATGCAGCGGATTCCTGTACAGCTCGTTACGATCGGTCAGCTCGACGATCTTGCCCAGGTACATCACGGCCACACGGTTGCTGATGTGACGCACCATCGACAGGTCGTGTGCGATGAACAGGTAGGTCAGCCCGAACTGGTGCTGCAGGTCTTCCAGCAGGTTCACCACCTGGGCCTGGATCGACACGTCCAACGCTGAGATCGGTTCATCGCACACGATAAACTTCGGCTCGATGGCCAAAGCACGTGCCACGCCAATACGTTGGCGTTGGCCACCCGAAAACTCGTGCGGATAGCGGTTGACAAAATACGGATTGAGCCCCACGATCTGGAGCAGGTCCTGCACACGCTGCCGGCGTCCTTTGGAGTCCCCCACGTTGTGGACGTCCAACGGTTCGCCGATGATGTTACCCACGGTCATACGCGGGTTGAGCGATGCGTACGGGTCCTGGAAGATCATCTGCATCTGGCGTCGCTGCTGGCGCAGTTTCTCGCCCTCGAGCTGGGTTAGATCGGTGCCCTGAAAGATCACGCTGCCGGCGGTCGGTTTGTACAACTGCAAGATCGCCCGACCCGTGGTCGACTTGCCGCAGCCGCTTTCACCCACGAGACCCATCGTTTCGCCCTGTTTGATGCTGAAATTCAGCCCATCGACGGCCTTGATCGCACCGACCTGACGCTGCAGGATGCCCTTCATGATGGGAAAATGCATCTTGAGACCGCTGACCTGAAGCAGGTCACCCTGCATTGCCGTTTGCCCGTTGGTACCGCTGGCGGTGACAGTGTCGCTCATGTGCGGCTTCCTCCTGTGGTCACATCCACCCAGCAGGCAATCTTGTGACTGGGGCCGACCGGCTCCAAAACGGGGTTTTCGACCAGGCACTTGTCGACACGGTAGATGCAGCGCGCCGCAAACGGGCATCCCTTGGGCAGGTCGATCAGGTCCGGCGGCAGACCCTCGATCGACTGCAAACGAACCGGGTTGTCTTCGTCCAGGCGCGGCAGCGAACCGATCAACCCCAGGGTGTAGGGGTGACGCGGATTGGCGTACAGTTCACGCACCGGCGCCTCTTCGACAATGAAACCGGCGTACATCACGATCACCCGCTCAGCCATGCCAGCCACCACCCCCAGATCATGGGTGATCCAGATGACGGCCATGCCGATGTCTTCTTTGAGCCGGGTGACGAGGTCGACGATTTGGGCCTGAATGGTGACGTCCAAGGCGGTCGTCGGTTCATCAGCGATCAATAATTGCGGATTACAGGACAGGCCCATGGCGATCATCACGCGCTGGCGCATACCGCCGGAAAACTGGTGGGGGTAGTCATCGAGACGGTTGGCCGCGCCGGGGATGCCGACCATCTCCAGCAGCTCGGTGCTGCGCTTGCGCGCCTGCTCTTTGTTCATGCCCAGGTGGAGCTGCAGCGCCTCACCGATCTGGAATCCGATCGTCAGCACCGGGTTGAGCGACGTCATCGGATCTTGAAAGATCATGGCGATCCGGTTGCCTCGGACCTGGCGGATTTCATCGTCGTCCAGCTTGAGTAGATCGCGCCCGTCAAATTGAACTTCCCCGGCCACCACCTTGCCCGGCGGGCTTGGGATGAGACGAATCAGCGACATCACGCCGACGCTCTTCCCGCAACCGCTTTCGCCGACGATTGCCAGGGTTTCGCCTTCATTTAACGTGTACGATATGCCATTAACCGCTTTGACGACGCCATCCTTCGTGAAAAAATGCGTGTGAAGATTGCGAACGTCAAGCAGTGTACCCATGAGACACTCCTTGGTTCAAGGAATCGGCACAAGAAACGGTGGGCGGGCAGTAGATCATAGTGTGCTTCCGCTTCATCCTTTCAGTCATAAATTAACGGGTTGGAGCACGCTATACTGTTTCCAGGGTGGGATCGACATGTTGGTGCATTGAGCGTGCGCAGGCGTCACCTTGAAAACAGCTTGATATGGACAAGTTGTCTGTTTTGGCCATTCCAGGAGAATCCGTAACGACGGTTGGGCAAAAATGGCCGGAATAACGATCACGTGATGGTTGTTCAATCAAACCCTAAAGCCAGGTTAGGTTATCAAATATACACAACCCTAACGTGCCCCGATCATAACACAGATGGTTAGTGTTGTCAAGGCAACACGCCGCTTGCCAGGGAGCTTTTGCCCATCTTAACAGAAACCTGACAAGATATACACAATAAACAAAAACACTTGCACAACTTTGCCCGGGCCTCGGAGCTTCTGGAAGTCTGCTGCCCGATGCCAAACTTGCTTTCGTAAGCTTACTGTAATATAATATGTGAAGAAGTGCACGTGGCCTCCGATAACCTCCCCGGACTATCTCACCGGTGCGGATTGCATGTTGAATCAGGCAATAGGCGCACCACAGGAGTATTCATCGTGAAAACGACCGTGCTCGTAATGGCAGCCATCCTGTTCAGCTTGTCTTTGGTGGCAGCTGCACCGGTGGCCGCCGACGAACCCGCCACCGTGATCACTGTTTGCCCCACCGGAGGCACCTACCATACGATTCAAGCCGCCATCACCGCGGCCCATTGGGGCGACACCATTGATGTTTGCGCGGGAACCTATCGCGAAAACATCGTTCTGCGTGCTGGTATTACGCTGCATGGTGCCGGCCGCGACGTAACGATTATCGACGGCGGCCGCAGCAACGCCACTGTGCGTGCCGAAATGTCCAGTATCGGACCCGGCATCGTCATGCGTGGTTTCACGATCCGCAATGGTCGCCATGTCGACGGCGGTGGTCTGCTCGTACGCAGTGGTCGCCCAACGTTCGATGACTTGATCATCACCAACAATGACGCGGCCGGCAGCCTGGGCGGCGGTGTTGCGGTCCGCAGTGGTGCGCAGGTGGTCCTCACTAACAGCATCGTGCGCAACAACGTCGCCCAACGCGGGGCCGGCGTGGTGGTCACGGGGGCTGGCAGCCGTTTGACGCTGCAGCAGGTTTCGGTCGAAGCGAACACCACGACAGCGGGTGGCGCCGGCATCTTGGTGACCGATCGTGCGCAGCTGGTCATGGAAGGCAGCACAGTCCACCACAACACGGCACCCGCCGCCGGCGGCGGCATATTTTTCGAATCCCAGTCAACCGGAACCCTGATTGGCAGCAGTGTGCGCGACAACCATGGCCATGACGGCGGTGGTATCTACGCTCGCCGGTCGACGATTACCTTACGCCAGTCAGAGTTGTCCGGCAATGAAGCCAACGAACATGGTGGCGGTGCCGCTTTTCTGGAAGGATCGACGGTTACGATCGAAGACAGCACGCTGACCGGCAACCGTGCCCGCGAGGGTCAAGGCGGTGCACTCACGGTCCAGGACGGCAGCACGTCCCTGGCCATGCGTCGCAGCACGCTGCGGGGCAACCAGGCGGCCGGTCAGGCAGGGGGGATCAAAGTCTACGGCAACAATGCCAGTGTCGTCATCGAAGACACGTTGTTTGCAGACAACCAGGCACTCAGTGGCGGCGGTGGTATGATGCAGGGCGGCAGTGTGACGCTGCGACGCTGTACGTTCCGCAATAACCAGGCTGCCCGCTATGCCGGGGCATTGGGCATCACGGCGAATACTCAATTTGTAGTCGAAACCAGCCTGTTCGAAGGTAACCGCGCCAACATGGACGCCGGCGCCGTGACGATTCAGGATCGCGCGACTGGCGAGCTGAGGACTTCGACGTTTCAGAATAACGAGGCTACGATCATTGCCGGTGCGATCAAAGTATGGGGTGGCACTGCCCCCACGATTCGTGATAACGTGATCCATCACAACCGGGCGCGCGATGGCGCCGCTCTCTACATCGAGGCTGGTGCCGCACCATTGGTCGTCGACAATTCGATCCACACCAACCAGGTGACGCGGGCCGGGGGGGCTGTCGTCGTCAACGACGCCCGGCCGGTTCTGCGGGCTAACGACATTCGCAATAATCGGGCCAGTTGGAACGGTGGCGCCATTTACGTGCTCGAAGGATCGCAGCCAGTCCTCGAAGCTAACATGATCGTCGACAACGTCGCGACGAACTCAGGCGGTGCGTTGGTCTGGATGGACTCGGCGGGCACGATCAGCGGCAATGTCATACGTGGCAACCAGGCTGGTTATCACGGCGGTGCCGTCATGTCATCGGGCAGCACACCCGAGCTGCGCAATAACATCATTGAACTCAATCGCACCGATGAATTCGGCGGCGGTGCCATGTTCCAAGGTGCCAGCCAGCCAGTCCTGCTCAACAATACGATCCGCTTCAACCAGGCCAACGTGGGTGGCGGGTTGTACTTTGCCGGCTCCCCCAACGCACAGATTCAGAACAACGATATCGAAAACAACCTGGCACGAGTCAGCGGTGGAGGCGTGTTCATGCAGAGTACGCGTGCAACCTTCACTGGCAACGGGATACGTTTCAACCGCAGCAGCCAGCCCGGCGGCGGTCTGCGCGCCCAGGACGCTTCTGACGTGACGTTCGATCGTGGCAGCCTCAGCTTCAACCAGGCACCGGATGGGGCTGGCGTCTACATTACCGGCGGCTCAACCTTCCGTGCGCGCGATAATCAAATCGTGCGTAACCAAACCAGTGGTCGCGGCGGCGGGTTGTGGCTCGAAAACAGCACATCACTCATCCAGGACAACCACATTCTGCGCAACCGCGCCACGCAAGGCGGCGGCGTGGCGGCCAATGGCGGGCAGCTCCAGGTGCTGCACAACGTCATCGATTTCAATCGGGCGGACCATGGCGGCGGCATCCTGATCGATGGCGGGGCCAACGCCGACGTACGCAGCAACACGGCCTGCAACAATACGGTCAGCGGGTTCAGCGTGGTTGGTGCATCGGCACACATCCTGTTCAATACGGTGATGAACAACGGGCTGGGTGCCGGTGGCGAAGGTATCCTGCTGGCCGATATCGGCAGTTCCGAGCTGCGGGCCAACGTGCTGCGCAGCAATTACGTCGGCGTGCGGGCCAGTGGCAACCATCCACTGGTCATGGGGCGCAACAACCTGTGGACGAACGGCACCGACTACGTGGGACTACCGATTCATCCCACCGATCTGCGCGTCGATCCGCGTCACGTCAGCGGCCCGCTGGGACCGCTGTACCTCAGCCAGGTGGCCGCCGGCCAGCCGCTCAACAGCCCCCTGATCGATGCCGCTGACATGACTGCGGCCAATGCCGGGTTGACCGAATTCGCCACGCGCACCGATGGCGGGACCGACACGGGCATGGCCGACATCGGTGCCCATTTCGCACCCTTGACCTTGAATCGCCGCGCCTGGCTGCCGGTTATCACAGCTGGCACGGGATAATCGAGAACCGGCTGGCCATCAACGAATGCGGGCCATCAACGAATGCTGGTAACGAATCAACGAATCGGGAAAGCAAGGCAGCGGCCCCGATTCGTTGATTCGGGCCTGTCATTCGTTGATGGCATGCTCATGCGCCTCAAAAGTCGATCCTGAACACGTCCCCATCCGCGCGGTCGAGCGCGTAGATATTCCCGTTGGCGTCGCGGCCAAATGACGTCGTGTTGCTCAACGCCTGGCCGGCCGGCAGGATCAATGCTCGCTCGATGGTCGTGTAGGTCCCGTTCAGACGCTGGATCGTGAACAGCCGGTCGCTTGTACAGAAATCGGCGTATACGTAGGTGCCGTAGTAGGGGCTCCCGCTCTGCCCGCGGTAGACGTAACCTCCGGTGACGGCACACGCGGTGGGTGAATGCGGATACTCGTGCACCGGCCAGGTGAAGGTTTTCCCCTGGCAGTAGGCCTGCGCTGAGTTTCCATTATAATCGTGCGTACCTTCGTAACAATCCCAACCGTAGTTGCGTCCTCCGGGTGTGCCCGCCGGCTGTACGTTGATCTCTTCCCAACGCCGCTGACCCACGTCGCCAATCCATAGATCGTTGGTCAGCGGATCAAAGCTGAAACGCCAGGGGTTACGCAGACCCAGGCTCCAAATCTCGTCGAGGGGGTCGCCTGGACCGACGAATGGGTTCGAGGGTGGGATCGAATAGGGTGTGCCACTGTTGACGTCGATGCGCAGAATCTTACCCAAGAGCGACCCGCTGTTCTGGCTGTTGTTGTAAGGATCACCGGGATCGGCACCATCACCGGTGCTGATGTAGAGGTAACCGTCGGCGCCAAACTGCAGCTGTCCCCCGTAGTGGTTGCGTTCCACGGGATGATTGATTTCCAGGATCTTGAACCGGCTATCGGGATCGGCTACGTCTGGATTGGCAGACACGGTAAAGCGATCGATGACCAGGTTGTTGTCGTGGTTGGTGTATGCGACGTAGAAATAGCCGTTCTGCGCATAGTCAGGGTGAAATGCCAGGCTGAGCATGCCGTATTCGCCACAACACAACACGTCACCCGCGATATCCAGGAAGGGTGTTGCCAAGAGGGTTACGCCCCGCAGACTGCGTACGCGTCCGTACTGCGATACGACAAACAGCCGCTCAGTATCACCAGGCGGTGCCGTGAGATAAGTGGGTGCCAAAATGCCGGTTGCCACGCGCGTGGCATACAGCGGCTGCCCCACGCCGGTTTGCATCACCGGGAAAAAGAGTTGGGTTGAGGTCGACGGTACATCGTCCAGCGCAGACGTGGATTGGGTTGGGGCGGCCTGGGCTGAACCGGTCAGCGCAGCGCAGCACAGCACGACCAGAACCCCCAGCAAGGCGTGCATGCCACCCAACCCAGAGTGTGGCACATGTGGGTTCACGAGAAATCTCCGTTGTTGGCAGTGAGGGCGTCTGCCGTCATTCTTTGTGCATCATAACACTATTCGGATGTTCTCGCAACCTGTGCCGGCTGATTGGGTATGTGAATCGGGCGCCGCGCGGGTGGTAAACAAAACCACAGCGGGCATCGACGTGTTTTTTTGGCATCTATCGACAGTTGCGGATACAATACGCTGCGCCGTGGTTGTTCTAATCGGCCGCGTGTTCGCTGGATGCCGTGCGCCGGCACACCTGAAAGAAGTTGAGCCGCCGGCTGCGGCCATCGGCGTAGTAACTCGTCAGCACGTCGAGACCGGCGGTTTGCGCCAGTCCGTCGGCCTCGCCGGTGTCGACGTGATGGCAGTACCGCAGACCCGGGGCGTCACGCTGCCACGCCAGCAGCGCATCGCCGGGTTCGACCTGTGTGGCCTGGAGGCCGATGGCCGGCCAGGGCACGATTTT
>JAYRNS010000766.1:0-2926 GCA_041912075.1 Anaerolineae bacterium | reverse complement strand
CCTGTGGGGGCAGTGGCGATGGCGCACCACAGCCAGGTCAACGCCGTGGGCCGCCTGGCACTGCCCGCCCTCAGCCTGGGTATGAGTTTGGGCATGGCGGCCGGGGTGACGCTGCCAGCCTGGCTGGCGGGGGGTGTGGTGCTGCTGGCCGCGCGACCGATTTTTGGCCGTGCTGCCGAGGGGATGCGCACGGAAAAGCGGTTGACCGTGGAATTCCTGGATGCCACTACCATTACGCTGATGGTCTTGCAGGCCAGCTTCCTGCCGCCCGCCATCATCACCAGCGTCATCGAAGGGTCGGAGGTGCTGCGCGAAATGACCGCCCGCCGCAGCCGCCAGGCGAGCCTGGACCTGATGCTGTCGCTGGAGCGCCAGACGACGGTCGAGCGTGCGGGCAGCCAGGTCAAACGTTCGTGGGACCAGATCGAACCGGACGACGTACTGCTGCTCTATGCCGGCGACCAGATCCCGGTGGATGGCCTGGTGTTGGACGGCCGGGCGCTGGTCGACCAGCATCGCGTGACGGGTGATGCGCTGCCGGTGGTGCGTACCGCCGGTGATCGCGTCCAGGCGACCACGCTGCTCATCGAAGGTCACCTGCGCGTGCTGGCGCAGCAGACCGGCAGCAGCACTCTGGTGGGCCAGACCCTGGCCGCCGTGCAGGCGGTGCCGCCCACCGATACGCGCGTCAGCAACCTGGCGCGTAAAGTTGGCAACTGGGCCGTGGTGCCAACCCTGATGGTCGGTGGTGCCGTGTTTGCCAGTTCGGGCAGCCTGGCCCGGACGACCGGTATCGTCAACCTGGACCTGGGTACCGGTATGCGGGTTTCGGCACCCATTGTCATTTTGAACGCCCAGACGCAGGCGGCCCGGCGCGGCATCCTGATCCGCAGCGGCCGCGCTATCGAGATGCTGGCGGCCATCGACACGGTGTTGTTCGACAAAACCGCGACCTTGACGGGGGGACGCGCGGCGGTGGTCCACATCCAGCCGCACCACAAAGAGATCCCCGTACGCGAGGTGCTGGCGCTGGCGGCTTCGGCCGAACAGGCCATGAACCATCCCCTGGGCCAGGCCATCGTGCGCCACGCCCGTGCACACCATGCGATACTGCAGCCTTGCGCGTCGTGGGAGTACGTCCCCGGTGTGGGGGTGGTTGCCGAGATCGATGGGCAGGTCGTGCGCGTGGGAAGCGGCCAGCTGATGGCGGAGGCCGGTATCGACGTTGCCCATTTTTCCACCAACGGCCACAGCCAGCGGCTGGCGGCGGCGTCGCAGGTTTTTGTCAGCCGCAGCGACGAGCTGTTGGGTGCCATCTACTGCAGCGATACCCTGCGCCCCGAAAGTGGGGCGGTGGTAGCGCAGCTTGCCGCTATGGGCATGCCCACCGGCATGGTCAGCGGTGACAGCCGCGTGGTGGCCGAGCACATGGCGTCCAGCCTGGGGATGACGGCGGAACGAATTCACGCCGGGCTTTTGCCAGCGCAGAAAGTCGAAGTAGTGCAGACGCTGCAGGCCAGCGGGCATCAGGTGGCTGTCGTCGGTGATGGCGTCAACGACGTTGCCGCCATGGCCCATGCCGATGTCTCGTTGGCCTTGGCCAGCGCCAGCGACCTGGCCCGCGAGACGGCGGACGTCGTGCTCGTCAGCGATGATCTGCGTGATCTGCTGGTCGCCATCGAGATCGCACGCCATACGATGAACCTGATGGAACAGAACAAGCTGTTGGTGGTGGTGCCCAACATCGCCGGCATCGCCTACGGCGCATTGACCGTGATGAACCCGATGACCGCCATGCTGCTCAACAATGGCACAGCCCTGGCTGCGACACTGAATGGTTTGCGCCCCTTTCGTCGCGCGAACCGGTGAATCAAGAAAATGGCCGAACCGGCGTATGACATTCGTACCACGAGACCCGGCCAAGGGTCTCCGATAGATGCTGAGGTGATGAACCCATGACGACATCTGCCAAACCCGTCAACGTATCCGCCGCCAGATCGGTGTCGTGGACATCGCGGCTCAAGTTCTGGGACCGTGCGGCGCCCTCGCGCAGCGACGACCGGTCACAAACACCTGCGCCCCCTGCTCCCAAGGTCGACGGCGCAATCGGTGTGTTTGCTGTGACCGGTAACGGCGATGAGACGCGCGTCCACTTCCAGATCAAACACTGGGTCAAGGGACGTCTGCGCGTCATCATTCCCCGGCTGGCGCACGACCCGGCGTACGGCGAACGGCTGCAGGTGCGGATCATGGCCAGCAGCTCGGCCTTCACCGTGCGCGTCAATCCGACGGCGCGCTCGCTGGTGATCGAGTACGACCCGGAAACGTTCGAGGCGGCGCGGGTGCTCGACGAGGTTGTCGTCTGCATCAAGGAAGCGGCCGAGCCAACCCTGGCCCTTGAAAAACTACCGGCCGCCGCCGAACCCGAATTCAAGATCAACTACGTCAGACGTCTCGGTCTGCCGGCACTGGCCATCGTGCTGGGTGTGGGCACGTTGACCGGTCTGGTCTTTCCACCGCTGTTGGTGGGTGGTGTGATCGTGGCGGCGGCGGTGCCGTCGTACAAACGGGCCTGGGACGGGATTCGCCAGGAGCGCAAGCTCAACGTGGACTTTCTGGATTCGACGGCGATCACGCTGCTGACGGCGACTGGCTCCTTCTTTGCCCCGACCCTGATGATCGGTCTCATCGAATCGGGGGAGATCATTCGCGACATGACGGCACGGCGGACGGCGCGGGCCAACCTCGATCTGCTCGATGCGCTGGGCACCACCGCACGCATCGAGCGCGATGGCACCGAAGTCGAAGTGCCCCTGGAAGACGTGCAGGTTGGTGACGTCGTGGTCGTGTACCCTGGCGACCAGATCCCGGTCGATGGCACAGTGCTGACCGGGGTGGGTCTGGTCGACCAGCAGAAACTCACCGG
>JAYRNS010000765.1:0-5810 GCA_041912075.1 Anaerolineae bacterium | reverse complement strand
TTCGTTGAACAGCAGCACGTCACTAACGTCCGGGCAGGCCGCGCGCGCCACGGCGTAGACTTCTCGATGGGTGGTTTTGTGATACAGAAACGGGTTGTGCCGGTCGACCGGCGTGCGTGCGAGGGCAATTTTAGGCACATCGGTGGACGTGGGTTCGAGCAGGCCGGTCTCCACCTGGCAGGCACCATGCCGGCTAACTAGAAGCCGTACCTTGTGACCAGCCGCAGGCAGGTCAGCCGTGGCCGATGCCAGCGCCTGGCGAATGTGCACCAGGTCGATGCGGTAGCCAAAATAGTCGGCCGACTGGGCCAGGCGGGTCAGATGTAGGTCGAGCAGCCAGAAGCCTTCGTCCGGCGTCCAGCGCAGCGTTTCGAGCAGGTCGAAGGCCGGCCGGGGCGTGTGCAGGACCCTGGCCTTGACCTGGCTCTCGGCCCATTCGCCGCCGGCGTGCGAATCCCACACGATGCCCCCGCCCACGCCGTATTCGCCCTGACCACTGGTGCGGTCGATCAGCAGGGTGCGAATAGCGACGTTGAACTGTGCACGGCGATTTGGTGCGATGAAGCCAATCGCACCGGTGTAGATACGGCGCGGCGTCGATTCGAGCTGGGTGATGAGCTGCATCGTGCGGCGCTTGGGTGCACCGGTGATCGATGCCGCGGGGAAAATAGCCTGCAGGATCTGGTCCAGCGGCGCGGTGGTGCGGGCCTGCACCGTCGAGGTCATCTGCCAGACGGTGGGATAGCGCTCGAGCGCAAACAGCTCCGGTACCTGAACGCTGCCGGTGTCGGCGATGTGGCCGAGGTCGTTGCGCACCATGTCGACGATCATGACGTTTTCGGCCTGGTCCTTGTGCGAGGCGCGCAAAGCGGCGGCTTTCTCCTGGTCGTCGGCGTACCAGAGCCCGCGCGGCATGGTGCCCTTCATGGGGCGCGACACGATCGTGGTGTCATCCAGGTGGAAGAACAACTCGGGCGAGAGGCTGCAGATGGCCCAGTCGCCCGTGTCGATAAAGGCACCGTAGGGCGGATCGTGGGCGCGAGCCAGCTGCCAGAAGAATGTCCAGGGGTCCGCAGTGACCTGGCTGCGCAGCCGGTAGGTGAAGTTGACCTGGTAGGTATCGCCGCGCTCGATGTGCTGGCGGATGGTGGTGATGGCCTCGCGGTAAGTGTCCGGTGTGATACTGGGCGTCCAATCCAAAACCGGCCAGGGTGCCGACGGTACCGGCGGCAGCTCGATGAGCTGCCGCGGCGCATCACACAACGCAAACCACAACAGGGGGAAATCCGTTTCGTCATGGGTGACCAGTGCCTGGTCGAATGCCGGCGCGGCCTCGTAGGCGATGAAGCCGGCGGCATAACTGCCCGTTGTTTCGACCGCCTCCAGCACCGCCCGCAGCGCGGGCAGCACTTCCGCGACGTGCCGGGCGCTGACGATGCGCTGTGACTGGCCGAACGACCACCAACGTCCGGCCGGACCGGTGCGCAGCACGATTCGTCCGGGCATATGCGGTTGGTTGGCCTGGCTGCGGCTCACGATGGCGCATCCTCTCCGGATCATGATTGCTGCGGCATTGTAGTATGAACGACACACGCCGTCAATGTTTTGGGATAGATCAAATACAGGGTTATAATACGAGCTATGAATACTGTAACAGACGATACACCCGTGAGAGGAGTACCAGTGCCGCTGCACCGGTACCTGCTGGACGCCCAGGACATGCGAAATGTGGCCGATTACGGGATCGGCCCCTCGATCACGCGGCGGCAGCTGGCTGAGATACTCGCCAACACTGAGGAGTTCTTGATGGAGGTCGAGAGAGCTTTATGACGACGATGTTACAAACTGGTGACACAGCACCTGACTTTGCCTTACCCAGCGACCAGGGCACGACCGTGCGCCTGTCCGACTTTCGGGGCAAACGGGTTGTGCTCTATTTTTACCCTAAAGACGACACCAGCGGCTGCACGACCCAGGCCTGTGGCTTTCGGGACGCCTACCCGCAGATCGAAGAAAAGAACGCGGTGGTGCTGGGTATCAGCCCGGATGACGAAAAGTCCCACCGTAAGTTCAAGACCAAATACAACCTCCCCTTCCTGCTGTTGGTCGACCGCGACCACGCCGTGGCCGACGCCTATGGCGCCTGGGGCGAAAAGTCGCTGTATGGCCGCAAGTACATGGGCATCATCCGCAGCCACTTCGTCGTCGACGAAAACGGCAACCTGGCCGATGTGCAGATCAAAGTCAGCCCCCAGGACAGCGTCAAGCTGGCCCTACAGAAAATTTGACATGGGTGAGCGCCGGCTGCCTGCCGCATGACCGGCACGAGGAGACTGGAGCATGCGAATTGCCGTTGCCATCCTGACCGTTCTGGTCATCGTTTCGCTGCTGCCGCTGGGTGTGCTGGCCGCGCCCGAACCGGCAGCAACCCTGGCCGCACAGGCAGACCCCGATGCCCGTTATTATGTCGAACTGACCATCACCGATGGCGCCGAAGCGGCCGCGCTGAGCAAGCTGATCCCGGAGTGGGCCGAGAACCTGGAAGCCGGATCGACCCGCGTCATCCTGACACAGGCCGAGATCGATCAGCTGCGCAGCCTGGGTTACACCTTGACGGTGACCGGTGCGGCGCCCAACCGGCCCGACGTCTGGCCGGCCTGTTACAGCCGTCTGGCGGATCTCTACAGCTGGCTGCAGAGCTATGCCGCCGCCCATCCCAACTTCGTCGAACTGTACGACTACGGCGACAGCTGGTGCAAACAGCAAGGTGGCTGCACGACACCTGGCGGGCAGACGTTTGCCGGTTACGATCTGTGGGTGGCGCGCATCACCAACGAAAGCGCAGCTGGCCCCAAGCAGGGGCGCTTTTTTATCGACGGTGGCATCCATGCACGTGAAGTCCCCACACCTGAGGTTGCCAAGGCATTGATCGAAATGCTGGTCAGCGGTTATGGGGTCGATCCTGACACGACCTGGCTGCTCGACCAACGTGAGGTGTATGTCGTGCTGACCAGCAACCCGGACGGCCGGCGTCTGGCCGAGATGGGAGTCGATCCGCCGTATAATGGCAACCCCTGGTATTGGCGCAAGAACGGCAACAATAGTATTGCTGGCTCGAACGGGTGCGGCTGGCCGCCTTCGTCGTTCAGCCAATACGGCGTTGATCTCAACCGCAACCACATCTTCAAGTGGGACGCGGCCGGTCACAGCACCTACGTATGCGATCAGGACTACCGCGGCCCGACGCCCGGCTCAGAACCGGAGATCCAGGCCTACGAAAACTTCGTACGCTCGATCATCCCCGACCAGCGCGGCCCCAATGACAGCGATCCGGCGCCCTTGACCACCACCGGCTTCCTGATCAACCTCCACAACAACGCCGGCGTCACCCTCGTCCCGTGGGGATGGACGACGAGTCCGGCACCGAATGCCCCGCAGCTCGAGGCCATTGCGACCAAAATGGGGACGTACAACGGCTATCCCTGGCAAAACGCCCTGTACCCGGTCAGCGGCAATACGCGCGACTGGGCCTACGGTGAGCTGGGCATCCCGGCCTACGTGATCGAACTGGAAGGCGATGACTTCTTTACCACATGCAGCCAGGTGCCGGGCATCATCAGCAACATGCTGCCGGCGCTGAAATATGCGGCGCGCATCTCCGACCTGCCCTACCAGCGCGTGTTCGGTCCCGATGCGCGCAACGTTACGGCCACGCCGGCCACCGTCACGGCTGGCATCCCATTCAACCTGACGGCGCAGATCAACGATACGCAGAACGGCAACCAGGTCATTGCCGCGGCCGAGTACTACCTGGTGCCACGCGGCGCAACGCCACCCGGAATCCCCGGCACCGGCACAGCGATGGCACCGTCGGATGGCACCTTCAACTCGACCATCGAAAACGTCCAGGCAACCGTCAGCACAACCGGGCTGGGGCGCGGGCGTTACCTGGCACTGGTGCGCGGCAAGGACGTGGGTAACAACTGGGGGCCGTTTTTCGCCCAGCAGGTACAGGTCAACTGCTTCTTTGCCGATATGAACTGCAACGGCCAGGTGGATGTGAGCGACATCAGCGCCACCGCGCAGGGTGTGCAGCAGTTCTGGACCAACGGTTATTACAACTACATCTATGACGTGAATGACAACGGCGCGGGTAACGGCGACCTCGACATTATCGACGTGCAGCTGGTCGCCGCGCGCTTTGGGCCGATCGATTAGGCAGTGAACCACAAAGAACGCACAGAGCGCAGAGATTTAGGGTTTTCTGTGAGCGCTGTGCGTTCTTTGTGGACACAACAAGCTTTAGGCAGCCAGCGATTGTAGGTCTCAAATGAGTGGACCGGAGCAAACCATCGGCGTGGAGCGGCTGCGGGCGGCGTTAGGGCGGCCGCTGCCGGGGCTGGATGCCCAGGTGGCGATGATGCCGCGGCCGCGGCCGGGGATGGAGCGTGGGGTGGATCCGTTTCACCGGCCGCGTGAGGGAGGGGTACTGATTCTGTTCTACCCGCGCGATGGTGAGCTGACCTTCGTGCTGACCCGGCGCAGCGAGGCGCTGCCCAATCACCGCGGGCAGATTTCATTTCCCGGTGGCGCGCGTGATCCAGAAGATGCCGATTTCGTGCAAACCGCGTTGCGCGAAGGGGATGAAGAGTTGGGGATCCCGCCCGCAGGCACGGAGGTGCTGGGTGTCCTGACCCCGCTGTATATCCCACCGAGCGATTATCGGATCTACCCGGTCGTCGCGTACCGGCCGGCCCGGCCCGATTTCATCCCGAGCCCGTACGAGGTGGCCGAGGTGTTGGAAGTACCAGTATCCTGGCTCTTGAGTGACGACAGCCTGCGCGTCGAAACCTGGGAACTGCGGGGGATGGAAGTCGAGGTGCCGTTTTTCGAATTCTGCGGGCACAAAGTTTGGGGTGCCACAGCCATGGTGCTGGCGGAGCTGCGGGCTGTGCTGGCCGGGCCGTTCGTAGCGCCGTTTCGGGGATAAGATGGCTGGTGCCCACGAAGTTGAAACGAACTGCGAACGAGCTCCGTGTTGGAGTCATTGACAAGAGGTGGAACGATGAACACGGTCGTCCTTTAGGTACGATCGCTTACCGATACACTGGCTGACGCCGTGCATACCGTGAAGACTGGTCAGGCAGAACAGGAGGCGCGCATCGCCTTCAACACCCCAGAATTATTATGGCAGGTGCTTACGGCCAAACGATGGCAACTGCTCAAGGCGATGTGCGGGGCCGGCCCGATCTCGATTCGCGAAGCGGCTCGCCGCACTGGACGCGACGTGAAAGCCGTGCACGGCGATGTGATGGTGCTGCTCAATACGGGCATATTCGAGCGCACAGCGGATGGTCGTGTCGAGTTTCCCTTCGAATCCATCGTGGAGTGATCACCATGAGAAAACTCAAACTGCAGGTGCAGGTGACAGTCGACGGCTACATGGCGGGTCCCAACGGTGAAATGAACTTCCTGGTATGGGCGTGGGATGACGCGTTGAAGCAGTACGTCACCGAGCTCACAGCGCCTGTGGACTGCATCGTATTGGGACGAAAGCTGGCGGAGGGATTCATCCCGCACTGGGCCGCGGTTGCGGCGGATGCGGAGAACCCGCAGGTTGCGGCGGGCAGGAAGTTTTCGGACACGCCCAAGGTGGTGTTTTCCAAAACGCTCGTCACGTCGCCGTGGGAAAACGCGGTTCTGGCCAAAGGCGATCTGGCCAGTGAAATCAAGCACCTCAAGAAACAGGACGGCGGGGACATCATCGCGTATGGTGGTGCGACCTTCGTATCGGCACTGGCCAAGGCAGG
>JAYRNS010000764.1:0-5316 GCA_041912075.1 Anaerolineae bacterium | reverse complement strand
TGATCCTGACCGACCTGCACATGCCGAACGACCCGGCGTACCGCGAGATTGCCAACCGCCAGGCGACCGCTGGTGCCAGCTTTGCACTTTACGTGCGCGCCCGCATGGAACGTGGTGAGCTGCCGCGCGTGCCCATTGTCGCCATGACCGCCATGACGGCCCGTGAAGTGCACATGACGGCACTGGCCTTTGGCTGCGATGCGGTGCTGCACAAACCAGCCACACCAGACCTGGCCGATCGCATCGGAGAAGCGCTGCGGCAAGCGCAGGCCGACCCAGAGGTGGTCGGTGCCGAACCGCTGCTGCGGCTGCTGCGCAGCCAGCTCGTTGATGCCCTGGCCCGTGAACGGCCCGGCGCACCCACGATCACCGAGCGCGACCTGACCCGCGCCCTGTTCGCCTACCGGCGCCAGGGGCTGGTAGGCCTGGGCAACAGCAGCCTGGGCCTGGCTCTGGCACCCCATGTGAGCAGCGCCGTGCAGCGCGGCGAACACACCTACCTGGCGCTCCACCAACACCTCGACACGATCAAACAGCTGGGTGCCGATGAGTCGTTGACGATCCTGCAGGGTGAGCTGCTCAACCTGTCGTCACCCGACGAAGTGCGCCGCGGTCTCGGCATCTCGCGCAGCGAATACTACCGGCGGCGTAATGAGGCCATGGCGGTGCTGCTGGATTTGCTGACGCAGCCACCGTGACCCTGCCCGCTGAAAACCAGGCAGGATCACCGGGTGTGTTCCCTGCACCGGCACTAGAGATGCTCAGATAACCAGCTCACGAGGGCTGGTTGTGCCACCTGCGTCTGCACACTGTTGGCCAGGTCTCGCACCGTCACCACGTTGGCCGCCAACTCGTCGTCACCCAGAATGACAGCAAAACGGACCCGGGCATGGTCAGCCTGTTTGAGCTGGGCTTTCAGGCTGTTGCGATAAGGCAGCAGGACGCCAACCCCAGCCTGGCGCAAGGTCTGCTGGAGCACGAAAGCCGCCTCTTTGGCCGCCGGGCCGCGATAAGCCAGCATGACAGCCGGTGTGGGCAGTGGAGGAACCGGCACGTGTTGGTTTGTCATCACCAGGATGATGCGCTCGATACCGGAACCAAAGCCGACCCCCGGTGTCGGTGGGCCACCCAATTCCTCGACCAGACCGTCGTAGCGACCCCCGCCACACACCGCCGCCTGTGCACCAATGCCTTGCGCCCACACTTCGAACACCGTTTTGACGTAGTAGTCGAGCCCGCGCACCAACCGCGGGTTGACGGTGTAGGGGCGCTGCAGCGCATCCAGGTAATGGCACAGCGTCGCAAAGTGCTCGCGGCAGTCATCGCACAGATAGTCGTGAATCAACGGGGCCGATGCCAGCAGCGATTCCATCGCCGGGTCTTTCGAGTCGAGCAGGCGCAAGGGATTGCGTGCCAGGCGTGTACGGTCGGTCTCGGACAGCTGGTCGTACAACGGTGTAAAGTAGGTCCGCAGCGCCTCGACAAACGCCGGCCGGCAGGTGCGGCAGCCGGTGCTGTTGATCATAAACGAGAGACCGCCAAAGCCCAGCGCCGCGTACAAGTCCCAGGCAATACTCATGACCTCGACGTCGATACCCGGGTCTTTCTCACCCAGGGCTTCGACGTTGAACTGGTGGTGGATACGATAACGACCCGCCTGTGGCTTCTCCTGGCGGAAAATCGGCCCCACCGCATACAAACGCACCGGTGATGGACGCGTGTGCATGCCATGTTCTACATAGGCGCGTAGGACGCCAGCCGTAAACTCGGGGCGCAGCGTGAGGTCCTCGCCGCCTTTGTCCTGGAACGAGTACATTTCCTTCTGTACCATCAAGTCCGACCCTTCACCCACGCCGCGTGTAAAAAGCCGCGTCTGTTCGAACATCGGTGTGTCGATCTGCTCGAAGCCGTAGAGCTGGGTGATGCGTTGGATGTGACCCATAACGTGGCGCCAATATGGCCACGCTTCGGGTAGGATATCGTTGGTTCCGGTGGGTGCAGTATATTGCATGGTCGTTTGTTCCATCGCGGGCCAGCTGGCCCAGGGTTGTTGCGGCACCTGACATTGTAACCGGCCCAGCCAGGACGCGCAAACGCGATTTGACCCTACTTTGACATCCTGTCCCCTTCATGGTATGATATGACCGGCTTTCTTAGCACTCTCAGGTCGAGAGTGCTAAAGTGAACTGCCGGCGGATCGGGATCATGACTGACGAACTCAGTGCACGCAGACAAATCGTCTTGGGGCTGGTGGTGCGTGAGTACATTGCGCGCGGTCTCCCCGTCGGTTCGCGCGCCATCCTCGATCTGTATGATCTGGGAGTCAGCCCGGCCACGGTGCGTAACGAGATGGCAGCGCTCGAGGAGCTGGGATACCTGACGCACCCGCATACGTCGGCAGGACGTATGCCCACCGAGGAAGGTTACCGTTACTTCGTTGAGCACCTGCTGGGTGACACGATGCTGCCGTCCGAGGACCGGCTGCAAATAAGTCACCAGTTTGGGCAGGCGCGGGCCGAGCTGGACCAGTGGGTCAAGCTGGCCGTGGCGGTGCTGGCGCACACGGTGCGCAACATTGCCCTGGCCACACCACCCAAGGCGCCGAGCAGCCGGCTCAAACGGGTTGAGCTGATCGAGATTCGTGACGGTATCGTCTTGATGGTGCTCGTTACGCAAGAAGGCAGTGTCAAACAGCAGATGTTGAACCTGCCGGTGGCGGCGGACGAACTGCAGCGCCTGAGCAACGAGCTAAACGAGCATCTGGCAGGACGAACCAGTGAGCAGATACACGGACAGGCGACGCCGTGGAGCCCGCTGGCCAGCGATATCGTCGACCTGATCGTTTCGGCGATGACGCGGCTGGATATGCCGGCCAATGAGATCTATCGCGAAGGATTGAGTCACGCGCTGACCGAACCTCAATTCGCGGAGGGCGACATGATCCGCCGCGTGGTGGAGATCATCGAAACCCGTCCCCTGTTGGAAACGATCCTGTCCGAAACGCGCGCCACCGACGGTGTCCAGGTGATTATCGGTGGCGAAGGCCGGTGGCGCGAGTTGAACAACGTCAGCCTGGTATTGTCGCGCTACGGCGTCGACGAAGGCGCCAGCGGCGTGTTGGGTGTTTTGGGGCCGCTGCGCATGCCGTACGGACGTACGATTTCGGCTGTTCGCTATGTGTCCACCTTGATGAGCGAGCTGCTGCGCGAGTTTTATGGTTGAGTCTCACCTGGGGTCTATCCGAAAACCCTAAAATCACCTGGGCAATGACGCTCCTTGGCGGGTTTTCGGATAGACTCCTGTTCTAACCTAACAGAGGACCGGGAGTTGACCCGCAACTTGCAGAAGGCGTGAAATACAAACGATGGATGACATAAAACAAAACAATCAAGATACCGGTGCCGCGGCCAACGCGAGCAATCTGACTGGTGACCTCTTGAGCGGCGAGGAGATCACTGAACTGGCAGCCCCGACGATCGAAGAACAACTGCAAGCGGTTCAGGCCGAGCTGGCCAGTGCGCGCGCCGAAGCCGTCGATTTCAAGGACCGTTGGCTGCGCGCGGCGGCAGAGAGTCAAAATATCCGCCGCCGCGGTGAGCGTGAACGTGCCGAGCTGATCGTGGGTGCCAATGAGCGTCTGCTGCAGCGCATTTTGCCCGTCGTCGACGATTTCGATCTGGCCTTTGCCCACGTACCGGCCGACCTGACTGAGCAGGATCAGAATTGGGTGGATGGTTTTACGCTGATCCAGCGCAAACTGCAGACCGTCCTGACCAGCGAAGGGGTTACGGCCATCGAGACGGCCGGCATGACGTTCGATCCCACGCGTCATGAAGCGGTGACGTACGAAGTGGCCGAAGGGTACACAGAGAATCAAATCATCGATGAAGTACGTAAGGGGTATCTGCTGGGCGACCGGGTACTGCGGCCGGCCATGGTCCGCGTGGCGCGGGCCCAATAAAGCGAGTCAAGGCGAGTCAATGAGGAGCCATTATGGGTAAGATTATCGGCATCGATTTGGGCACGACCAATTCAGTGGTCGCCGTGATGGAAGGTGGGGAACCTGTCGTCATCCCCAGCGTCGAAGGGTCACGCCTGGTGCCGTCGGTCGTGGCGGTCAACAGCAAAACCGGTGAGCGTCTTGTAGGTCAGGTGGCGCGCCGGCAGGCCATCACCAATCCTGACAATACGATCTTTTCCGTCAAACGCCTGATGGGGCGCAAATACAGTGACGCGATGGTGCAGAAAGCGCGCCAGATTTTGCCGTACAAGATCGCTGACAAACCGAATGGCGATGCCTGGGTCGAAATGGGTGGGCGCGAGTACTCGCCGCCCGAAATCTCAGCCATGATCTTGCAGAAACTAAAGGCCGACGCCGAAGCCTACCTGGGCGAGCCGGTCACCGAGGCCGTGATCACTGTGCCGGCCTATTTCAACGACAGCCAGCGCCAGGCCACCAAAGATGCGGGCAAAATTGCCGGGCTCGACGTCAAACGGATTATCAACGAACCGACGGCATCGTCCCTGGCCTACGGTCTGGAAAAAAAGAAAGACGAACAGATCGCCGTCTACGACCTGGGCGGTGGCACGTTCGACATCTCGATCCTGGACGTGGGCGACGGTGTGTTCGAAGTACTCTCGACCAACGGCGATACGTTCCTGGGTGGTGATGACTTCGACCAGGTTGTCATCGACTGGATTGCTGATGAGTTCCGTAAGGAGCAAGGCATCGACCTGCGCCAGGACCGCATGGCGCTGCAGCGTCTGAAGGAAGCGGCCGAAAAAGCCAAGATCGAGCTCTCGACCGTCATGCAGACCGAGATCAACCTGCCATTCATCACGGCTGACGCCAGTGGCCCCAAACACCTGTCGATGGTGCTCTCGCGCGCCAAGCTCGAACAACTGACCGAGAACCTGATCAAACGCACGCTGGGCCCCGTGCAGCGCGCCCTCGAGGACGCCAAACTGACCGTGGCCGACATCGACGAGGTCGTGCTCGTGGGTGGTATGACACGTATGCCGGCCGTGCAGGAAGCGGTGCGCAAGGTGTTTGGCAAAGAGCCGCACAAGGGCGTCAACCCGGACGAGGTGGTGGCCCTGGGCGCCGCCATCCAGGCCGGTGTACTCAAAGGCGACGTCAAGGATGTGCTGCTGTTGGATGTCACCCCGCTGACTCTGGGGATCGAAACGCTGGGTGGCGTGATGACTGCGCTGATCGAGCGCAACTCGACGATTCCAACGAAAAAGAGCCAAGTTTTTTCAACCGCTTCCGACATGCAGACCAGTGTCGACATCAAGGTGTTCCAGGGTGAGCGC
>JAYRNS010000763.1:0-4228 GCA_041912075.1 Anaerolineae bacterium | reverse complement strand
CAGCATGGCGTTTTTCTGCAAAAACCACAAAAACAGCGCGGCAGCAATCCGTTTGTTGCCATCGACAAAGCTGTGGTTCTTGACCAGGAAGTAGAGCAGATGCGCTGCTTTCTCCTCGCGGCTGGAGTAAACGTCCTGGCCATCGTATGTCTGCATGATGGCGTTGAGCGAGCTGTGCAGGGTGTCGTTCAGGTCCATGCCAAATAACGGTGATCCTCCAAAACATCCACGCAGCTGCTCGATGATCTCCAGCGCTTCGACGTAGTCGATCCCCACGGCCGGGTTGGCCTGGGTGGGCGTCGCCACCACCCGCTGGTGATCGTAATCGTCCAGCAGGTCCAGCGCATAGGCATAACTGGTCACCACCCGCAGCAGCGCCGTCGCTTCATCGGATGTGACCTCCCCTTCGTCCAACACCCTCTCGACCAGGCGCAGCGATTGGCGCAGTTCGCGCAGCCGGCGCTCGTTGACCGAATAACCCTTGAGTAAATGGTCGCGCAAGACCGAGGTCGCCCACACGCGAAACTGCGTGCCGCGTTTCGAGTTCACCCGGTAACCGACCGACAGGATGGCGTCGAGATTAAAATACTCCACTTGCCGGGTTACCTCACGACCACCTTCGTCTTGAACCGTTGCAAAATATGCAACAGTTGCCTCGCGACCAAGTTCACCAGTCGTAAAAATGTTGTGCAAGTGTCGGGAAATCACGGACTTATCGCGCTCGAACAGACCAGCAATCTGGCTCAAACTGAGCCACAGTGTCTCGTTCTGTAAACGTACGCCAAGTGTTGTCGAGCCATCAGGGGCCTCGTAGATCACCACCTCACCCAGATCGTGACTTTCTCGCATGTTGGCTGGCATAGGGGCGTGTCGTGCACCTCCTTGTTTGATCAAGTCTATACGTTACCGTGTATTACATCGACATTATACACGGTGACGACGGTTGTGTCAAGCAGAAAATTGGAGAATTTCGGCTGTACCAGGTCGCAATTGGGTGTAAAACTGAGGAAGACGCGGGGCCAAGAGATTGTTTGGAACGAAGCGCGGTGCCGCGCCGCTGGGCTACGGTGCTTTGTGGTCTGCGCTGGCTTGCGCCGGCTCACCCGGCGTGTCCACTTCTGCGCCAAAGCTAAAACCAGCCCGTTCGGCTATCAGGGTGAGAAATTTGGACGAGGCGCGGGTGGGGGTATAGACGTCGTTTTCCCACTCGCTGACCGTTTGCTGGCGCACACCGAGAATCTCTGCCAGTTGTGTCTGACTGACGCCCATGTAGTCGCGCAGGGCGTGGACCAGTTCACCATCCCATAGGATGGTATCACCGACACGGCGCACGCTGTACTGCCGCTGCAACCGCCGGAATACCACCCGCCCCAGCGTGACGTCGAGATCGTGGACGCGGTAGCCGGCGTCGAGCCAGGCTGCCGCCTGCAGGGACCCGCGACCGCGGTTGCTCCACCAGGCACGCCCGTGTGCGGATGCCGGCAAGGGTACACCTAACAGGTTTTCGATCTCGTCAAACGTGAGCGTCACTTCATCGGTTTGCGCAAGATGCAGATGATCGAACAAGGGGCGGTACTTGCTGGTGTATTTCATACGGGCATCAATCATCCATGACCGGAAACTCGATCTCGAAAACCGTACCCTGGCCAACGACACTTGCGACGTGAATCAAGCCGCCGTTCTGTTTGACCATCTCCTGTACGATCGACAGCCCCAACCCGGCGCCACTGCCCACGCCCAGACCCGCAGCCGCGCGTGTACGCGCTTTGTCCACCCGGTAGAACCGCTCAAAAATGAAGGGCAGCTCCTCAGCCGCAATGCCCGTTCCACTGTCACGCACACGCAGAACACACTGCTTCGTATCCGCGCGGGCTGTCAGCTCGATCGTGCCGGGTGCCGGCGTGTACTTGACGGCGTTGTCCAGCAGGTTGAGTAAAATCGCCTCCAACTCTTGGGGCACGACGCGTAACCGCGGCAGCGTCTCCGGTGCGTTCAAAGTCAGCGTCAGCCCGGCCTGTGCGGTGCGCAGGTGCATGATATCAACCACCTCACGCAGCACGGGCATGATGTCCACTAGCTCCGGCACCGCGCGGGTCGCGGTTTCACTGAGGCTGGATAGATCGAGCAGCACCGCGGCCAGGCGTCCCAACCGGTCAGCCTCACGGTCGATCTCGGCCAGGTAACGACGGTTGACGACCGGTGCATCGAGCAGTGCCTCGCTGCGCAGCTTGATGTTGGTCAGCGGTGTGCGCAGCTCGTGGCTGGCGTTGGCGATGAACAGCCTCTGCTGTTCCAGCATTTGCCGCACACTGTTGATCATCGTATTGAACGCCTGGGCCAGGGCACCCAGCTCGTCGGCCGTCGTCACAGGCACCTGCTGGTTCATGTCACCACCTGCAACCGCTAATGCCGCCCGTTCCAGCGACTGCACGGGACGCACCAGACGGCGCGCCAGACCCACAGCCAACGCAGTAACGATAAGCAGCGCCCCCAGACCCGCCGCCATCAGCCGCAGAAGCAGCGACCAGGCACTGGCCGTCACGTCGGCCATCGGTCGCCCAAGCTGAACCAGGCCTAATACACGATCGCCCTGCCGGATCGGTGTTGCCACGTAGAGGGTCAGCATCCCGGCCAGTGGCTCGCGACGCACGTCTGGCTCCGCTTCGCCACGCAGGGCCGCCTGTACTTCAGGTTGGATGAGTTGGTTGCTAACCGCACGTACGGCGTAGGTGCTGTCGGCAATAGGGTTACCTGCGGGATCGAGAATCGTCATGCGGGCACCGGTATCGGTCGCCACGCGCGCCGTTACCAGTTGGAGACGCCCGGTTACCTCGGCCGGGGCAGCGACTGGAATCGGCGTCGCCAACGGGGTAGTAAACTGGTAATCGTCTTCGGAGTCTTCATGGTCTTCGGGTTCGTCGGCCATTGCGGTCGATTGGGACCCTCGGTCATGCTTCTCGCGCGCAAACGCATCGAATTCAGCCGTATAACCGCTGAGCGGATCCTGCAGGGCATTGGATGCCAGAAATGCCTCGACCTCCAACGTCCGCTCGGCATTCGCCAACTGGGCTCGATAAACGACCTGACCGATGACCAGCATCAACAATACAAGGACCAGGACGAACACGCTGCCGTAGGTCAGCACGATGCGGGTCTGCAGGCTGCGCTGCCAGGGCCAGCGTGCCGGCGGCAGACCACTGGCTGGCGAAGGCTCAGTCATGGCCGATTCCTCGAATCGGTCCATGGCCGATTCCTCGAATCGGTCCATGGCCGTTCAACTCCGCGGTGGTGACCAGACGATAACCGGCACCGCGCACCGTCAGAATCAACCGGGGTGCCGCCGGGTCCGCTTCGAGCTTCTCGCGCAGCCAGCGGATGTGGACGTCCAGCGTACGCGGATTGCCGATCCATTCTTCGCCCCACACAGCGTCCAACAGCGGGTGGCGCTCGACGACAGCACCTTCAGCATCCAGCAGGGCCATCAGCAGCGCATACTCGCGGGGTGACAGCGTCACCACCTGACCGCTGCGGGTTACGAGGTGACGGCGGCGGTCGATAACGATATCGCCCAGGGTCACGCGGCCGTTGTCGTCCACCGGAGCCAGCGTCTGGACCAGGCTGGCACGGCGCAGCTGCGCATGGACACGCGCCAGCAGCTCACGAAAACTGAACGGTTTGACCACGTAATCGTCGGCACCCAGCTCCAGACCCAATACGCGATCCATCTCCTCGCCGCGCGCCGTGAGCATCAGGATCGGCACCGAGCTGGTACGGCGCAGCTCGCGACACACCTCCCAACCATGCAGGCGCGGCATCATCACGTCCAGCAGCACCAGGTCGGGACCGGTCGTGCGCGCCAGGCGCAGCGCCTCTTCGCCATCGCGCGCGACGATGACCGTGTAACCCTCGGTGACCAGCCGGTCACGCAGGACATCCACGATCATCTCGTCATCATCGGCCAGTAGGATGGTTGCCTGTGTCATGCCGTCTATTCTACCATATCGGCTGCTGATTTCCGAACGGATACGCTGGGGTGCCCGATCGGGGGCGAATACCATCCGCGAATCGGGTCACTAATGCGCGAATGGCCGTTCGTGTATTTGTGACCTTATTCGCTGACGGCGTTCGTTGGCACTCAGGCCTTGACCGTACGTTCTCGTGCCTGGCGAGCATTGAACAGCCGGTAGAAGGTCAGGAAAAAAACGGGAGCCGCGGTGAGCACGTACAT
>JAYRNS010000762.1:0-1867 GCA_041912075.1 Anaerolineae bacterium | reverse complement strand
CGATCAAAGAAGCCAGTCTGCTGGAAATCAGTCGTGACACGTTTCGCCAGCTGCTCATTCGCAGCCCCACCGCCTCCCTCAGTGTCCTGCGCACGATGACGGCGCGCGTGCGCAATACCGAAGCCACCCTGCGCCAGAACGAAAAAATGGCTGCGCTGGGCACCCTGTCGGCTGGTCTGGCCCACGAGCTCAACAACCCGGCTGCGGCGGTGCAGCGCAGCGCAGGCCAGCTGCGCGAGTCGATGGCCGAGCTGCAGGTTCTTTCCGCCGAGCTAGGAGCGGCCGGCCTGAGCCCCGCCGGCCGGCAGGTCATCAACACCTTGGGCCACGAACTACCGCAGCGGGCCACGGCACCCGTCAAGCTCGATCCGCTGGCACGCAGCGACCGTGAAGGGGAGATCGGTGAATGGATGGAGGAACAGGGCGTCGACCAGGCGTGGGACCTGGCGCCGGCGGTCGTAGGCTTGGGATGGAAACTGAGTGATCTGGAAGCGATGGCCGCCGCATTCACCGCAGAGGAGGTGCCAGCCTTCCTGGGTTGGCTGGGCACCGGCTGTCAGGTGTATACGCTGCTGGACGTCGTGAGCCAGGGAACGACGCGTATCTCGGAGATCGTCAAAGCCGTCAAGGCCTACTCCTATCTGGACCAGGCCCCGGTGCAGCTGGTCGACGTGCACGAGGGGCTTGACAACACCCTGGTGATCCTGCACCACAAGCTGAGTGGTATCACCTTGGTCAAGGATTACGCCTCCGACCTGCCGCGGATCGAAGCCTACGCGGGTGAGCTCAACCAGGTGTGGACCAACCTGATCGACAATGCCGTGGGAGCCATGGACGGCAAGGGCGAGCTGCGCATTCGCACGTATGCGCGTGATAACGGCATCGTCGTCGAGATTGCCGACACGGGTCCCGGCATCCCGGCCGAGATCCAGGGACGGATCTTCGATGCGTTCTTCACCACCAAACCAATGGGTGTGGGCACTGGCCTGGGTCTGCACATCACTTACAACATTGTCGTACACGAACACCGGGGGCAGATCAAACTCGAATCGCGAGCGGGACGTACGCTGTTCCAGGTGCTGCTGCCCTTACAGATCAACCGGCAGTAACCGGTGACGACCGGTCCCCCGGTTTCGTGGCCTGGGCGCACAAACCTTCACCCCAGGCAAAATAGCTCGTACGCATCCACGGGCCATCGAACCCCGCGGCCAGCAGCAGCTCCACCACTTCCACGGTTTCATACTGACGATTGCCCTGCACGATCGCCTGGCCGGGACGCAGCCGCGCGGTGGCCTTCATCCATAAAACCGCCACCTGCCCACCAGGGCGCAAGACACGCTGCACTTCGCGCAGCAGCACCACAGGATCAGCCAGGGCATGGATCACGTCGATGACCAGTGCCCGGTCGAATGTGCCCGCGGCAAAGGGCAGCGCTTCGCCAACACCCTGCACGAAATGAACCTTGTCGGGCCCTACAGCGGGGGCGTTCCTGCCCCGAGCCGGCTGCACCATGGGGTTCGCCGGATCGATGCGCACGACGTAGCCGCTGCCCAGATGAACGGCTGCATCCGGCAGCGCCCGGCCAGCACCAAAACTCAGCTCGACCACGTGGTCCGTGGGCTGTACGTGGAGCAGCTCGACCGCCCAGTGCCGGAGGAGGGAGGCTGCCGGGTGGCTTGATCGCTGAAGAATGGGCAGATTCACGGTAACACACCCGCCTCAGACATTTATTGCGCGAATTGGCAGTGAATACAGGTATTTCAATTCTTTGCGCAGGTCGAGCTTTTCCATGATAGCTCCTGCGCAGGTGCGGGCAAAGCCCAGAGGGCAGTGTGCATTATACGACGGCCAGGGTTTGTGCGCAATT
>JAYRNS010000761.1:0-2070 GCA_041912075.1 Anaerolineae bacterium | reverse complement strand
TCGAGGTGGTGCGCGTGGCGCCGCTGGGTGATCCGGTCGAATACCTGGTCAAGGGATACCGTCTCTCGCTGCGCCGGCGCGAGGCGGCCAATGTCCTGGTCGAGCCGCTGCCGTGCGCCGACTGCCCGCAGCTTGAAGACAGCCAATGTGACGCCGCCAGCCAGTCGCGCTGCCCGCGCTGGCTGAGCTGGCTGCTGCGGAGCCGTGACGATGCCCAGTAGCAGCCTGGGGTCACGCCCCATCGTGGTGCTGGCCGGCAACCCTAACGCGGGCAAGAGCACCGTCTTCAATGCGCTAACCGGCGCCCACCAACACGTGGGCAACTGGCCCGGCAAGACCGTCGACGTCAAAACCGGCATCGTACGCTGGGACGGCCACGTAGTGACCCTGGTCGACCTGCCGGGCACGTACAGCCTCAGCGCCCACTCGCTGGAAGAGGTCATTGCGCGCGATTTTATTCTCGACGAACAACCCGACGTCGCCATTGTCGTGGCCGACGCCACCAACCTGGAGCGCAATCTGTACCTGGTGGTCCAGATTCTCGAGCTCGGTGTCCCGGCGGTGCTCGCCCTCAACATGATGGACCTGGCCGAAGCCAGCGGCACCGTCATCGACGTGCGCTTGTTAGAGGACCTGATTGGTGTACCAGTCGTGCCCACGATCGGCACGCGGCGGCGTGGACTCGAAAGCTTGCTGGAGCAGGCAATCGGCCAGGCACGCGCCCATCCCACGATTGTCGATTACGGACAGGAGCTGGAAGCAGAAATCGCGTGTTTGCAGCCAGCAGTGGCCACGCTGCTGCCGGGCAGTGCCCCGCGCCACCTGGTGATCAAGCTGCTCGAAGGGGATGCGCTGGTGGCGCAGGCGTTAGGCAGTTCGCCGGCTGCCGTTACACTGCGCCAGCAAGCCCAGGCCGCAGCCGTCCGCGTGCAGGGCGTCTACGGCGATGACGTCGAGCTGTTGGTGGCCGACCGGCGCTATGGTACGGTGCACGGCCTGGCGCACCAGGTCGTCAAACGCACCCGCGGCCAGCAGCGCGGCATCACCGACCGCATCGATGACGTCGTGGCGCACCGGGTGCTGGGTCTGCCAATCTTCCTCTTGCTGATGGCGTTGGTGTTCAAGCTGACCGCAGATGCGTCGGCACCGTTCGTCGACTGGATCGACGCGGCGGTCAATGGCGTCTTGGCGAGCTGGCTCACGGCTCTGCTGGCCGCGCTGCAGGCACCGGAATGGCTGCGCTCGCTGCTGGTGGATGGTCTGCTTGCGGGTGTCGGCGGGGTACTGGTCTTTCTGCCCGTGCTGCTGGTGCTCTACTTCTGCCTGGCCGTGTTGGAAGACAGCGGCTACATGGCCCGCGCTGCGTTCGTCATGGACCGGTTGATGCACCTGTTGGGGCTGCATGGCAAGAGCTTTATCCCCCTGATCGTCGGCTTTGGCTGCAACGTCCCCGGTGTGCTGGCCACGCGCACCCTGGAGAACCGGCGCGACCGTATCCTGACCGGGCTGCTCGTACCGCTGATGAGCTGTGCGGCACGCCTGCCGGTGTACGTCATTTTTGCCGCGGCATTCTTCCCCGCCCACACCAGCCTGGTGATCTTTGCCCTTTACCTCCTGGGTATTGCGCTGGCCGTGGTTTCAGGCTTGCTCTTCCGCCGCACCCTGTTTGCCGACACCGGCGATTCCCTTTTCGTGCTCGAGCTGCCGCCCTACCGCTGGCCGTCCCTACGCGGATTGACGACGCACATGTGGCGGCACAGCGCCGAGTTCGTACGCAAAGCGGCCACCGTCATTCTGCTGGCTTCGCTGGTGGTCTGGCTGCTGCTCAACCTGCCCCTGGGTATCACTTCGACGGCGGACAGCCTGTTCGCCCGGGTGTCGGGCATCGTGGCACCGGTCTTTGCGCCCCTCGGTTTTGGCAACTGGGAAGCCACGGGCTCGCTGGCGACTGGTCTGGTAGCCAAGGTGGTCGTGGTCAGCAGCATGAGCGTGATTTATCTCGGTGACGCGCCGGCAACACCAGTGGAACCGGTCGACGTGGCAGCCGACCTGCGGGCCATCGTGGTGGGC
>JAYRNS010000760.1:0-7024 GCA_041912075.1 Anaerolineae bacterium | reverse complement strand
TCTGCACCTGCCGGTCGAACGGGTCGTACTCGAACGTCGTAACCAGGCCCAAGGCGTTGATCTCACTTACCTTACGGTTGAGATTGTCATACCCCATCGTGGTGACGTTGCCAGCCGGGTCGGTGGTCTGCACCAGGTTGCCGAGCGGGTCATAACCATTGAGTGTGACGCGTCCCACGGCATCGGTGATCTGCAGCGGCTGTCCGCGCGCATTGTTTACGAACGTCGTCGTGTGGCCAAGCGGGTCGGTGGACTGCAGCAGCTGGCAGGTCGTGGCGTTGTAGACGTTCTGCGTGACGGCGCCCATGGCATCGGTGATCGACACCTGGTTGTTGCAGGCGTCGTAGGTCACCACAGTCTGCAGCCGGGCGGCCACCGTCGGGTCGGGATGGGCGCTGGCGATGCGCACCAGGTTGCCGCGGCTGTCGTACTCGTAGTCGTTGCCTTCACCGCCGCCGAGGTGGACGAGATTGCCGCGGCTGTCGCGCGCATAGGCAATCGTCATGCCGGCTGCCAGCTGGGCCACCTGCATCACCTGGCTGCTGGTCAGGTCGAATTGGACCTGGGTAGCCCGGCCCAGCGGATCGGTAACGAGCGTGTCGCCCGGCATGTAGGCATAGGTCTGCGGAGACAGCCAGCCGGGACGCTGCAGCGCCACCAGGCGTGACAGACCATCATAATTGTAGGTGGTCATCGCGCCATTGGCGTCAGTGTCGGTGAGCAGGAGGTTGTCGGGACCGTAGCTGTAGGTGTGCCACGGCAGCCCGTAACGCTGGACCATCGTGAGATTGCCAGCGCCGTCGTAGGCGTACATCACCATACGGCCGGTGTGATCCTGGACGCGCTGGATCGTGCCGTCGGGGTTGTAGAGGAAGAAGAGCTGCATCCCGGTTGTGCTTTGTGCGCTGTCCAGCCGTCCGGAGCTGGGTGAATAGTTGAGCTGGTACCCGTTGCCACTGCGATCACCTACACGGCTCAGGAAACCAGGCGCAAAGGGGGCATCGAGCGGGCGGAACTGGTAGATCAAACCGTCGCGCAGCAGCATCTGCGGCCCCGCAGCATCGCGCACGATACGGCTGTAGACACCGTAGGCGTTGTAGCCCGTCCACCATGAATGGGCCAGATCGACGTCGGCACACGAACGACCAAAGGCCGCCGTCACCCGACCGATGTCGACGCTGTCGATGTCGTTGTCCAGATCGACGTCGAAGAAGACGTCGAAGAAGGAGTCACCGACCGGCGGTGTGCGCCAGTGTTCGGCAGTCAGCTGGATGTCGACGATGTCGATCAGCCCGCCGGAGCGGTTGACGTCGACCGGGCAGGTCAGGGGAAAGTCGATCGTCTCGCCGTCCCCCTTGTGCAAACGCAGGGCGCCGAGGCTGAGTGGCTCCAGGAAAACGTGGAGGCTGTGCGTCCACTTACGTCCGACCGGTGTGGTGCTGGGGTCGGCCTGGCTGTTGTAAGCGATTTGCAGACCAAAGGTTGGGCCGACACCCTGAAACTGAAAGTGGGTGTCGCCCAGTAGGAGGTTGCCGTTGGTTGTGTTGACGCCGTCCACCATCTGAACGGGTATGTCCGCCGGGTTGCCGTTTTCGGTGCCGCCCATCCCCAGGCCGTTACGGCCGGGTGGCGGCAGGAGGGTTGGGACTTCGGGTGTCTGTTCAGACACTTGGGCCGGGGACATCGCCTGTGCCACCGGCATACAGGTCAGCGTGGCGATGACAAAAAACGACAGGGCGACGTAGAACTGGCGCTTGAACCGCGACATGGGACCCCCTTCCTTTCACCAGGCGCAGCCAGCACGAACGAAGCGAGCGATGTGGGGTTCCTCACACGAAGATGCGTATGGTGGCGCGATTCAGTCAGCCACGACACGATCTACATCATGAAAATCTCCCCGAATGTGGAGGCCAGTGGGATACACAGAGAACGGTGCAACGACACACAGTATGACGTCCTGCGGATAATCGCTGTTACGGCATATTCTTAGGAAAATTATAAGAATTGCTGGAGAGGGGGTGGTGGGACGAAGAGAACCGTGGGCCGGCAGGTGCACCGGCCCACGGTTGGTATGACATTCGCTACTGTGACTGCAGAGCCTGGTCGATCGCCTGTTGGAAGGCTTCCAGGGGTTGGGCGCCCACGAGCATTCGCCCGTTGATAAAGAAGGTCGGTGTTCCGGTCACGCCGGCCGCACTGCCTTCCTGCGTATCGGCCTGTACGCGAGCCAGGGTTTCGTTGTTGGTAAGACACGGCTCGAACTTGGTCATGTCAAATTTGAGCTCGGTGGCCATGGCCAGCAGCTTGTCCTGGTTGAAGGCACCCTGGTTCTCGCCATTCTGCCGCTCGAACAGGATGTCGTGGAAATCCCAGAAGCGGCCCTGGTCGGCTGCGCATTCCGCTGCTTGTGCGGCCCAAACCGATTCCTGCCCCAGGAAGGCCGAGTGTTTGTATGCGAAATTGACTTTGCCCGTATCGACGTACTGTTTGAAGATTTCCGGCTTCACGAGCCGGTCGAAACGTCCGCAGAACGGTCACTGAAAGTCGCTGAACTCGACGATCGTCACTGGTGCGTCAGGGTTACCGGTACGGTTGGCCGCCCGCAGGTCGAAATTGGTATTGACGACCACCGGCGTGGGTGTTACCGCGCTTTCGGCGGCCGTAGGCCCGCCCGCCTGCAGGGTGGCGATGGCGTCCAGCGTCCCGGCCCGTGCGGCGTCGCGCATGGCCACGGTATCAGCCGCGGGCGTGGTCGTCAGACGGGTAAAAAGAGCAAAACCAATGACACCGGCCAACACGCCGACCAGAAACAGCGCAATGCCGCTCCAGTTGCGGCTGCCACCTGGCGCCACAGAAGCGGCCGGTAGTGGTGACTCCGGTGGGGTTGGTGGTGCACTGACCGAGTCTGCCGCCGGTGGACCCGCGGCCTCGGCATTCAGCGACGATGGGATGGTTACCTCAGGTTCATCCATCGAACCGTGTTGCCTCCTTCGATAATGATTGTGAATACGGTGCTATGGGTGAGAGGATTATAGCCGCCAGCGGGGGTCTGTCAAACAGCGTACCGCTGCGGGGCGGTACCAGCACGACAGAGAACGCACACAGCACGAAGCTCCGGATTCAGTGGTTGCTCTGTGCGTTCTCTGTGGTCGCGGCCTCAGGTAGGTGCCAGACGCTCAGCGAGTTCCTGCGCACCGCGACGATCGGTGACGGCGAGCACGTCGTCGTCGACCTGGAAGGTCGTGATGCCGCGCGGCACGATGACCTCACCATTGCGCACGATGGCGGCAATCACGCAGTGCTCCGGCAGCTGCAAATCCTTGATCTCGATCCCCAGCGCACGCGAGCCGGGCAGGACACGCTGTTCGACCACGGCGTAGGTGCCAAGGCGCAGTTTGAGCAGGGTGGTCATGTCACCAAGGGACATTTCTTCCTGGATGAGACCGGCCAAAATATCGGCCTGGCTGACTGCCACGTCGACGTGAAACGTCTCGTTGAAGAGCCAGGCGACACGCGGGTTGTTGACGCGCGCGATGGTACGCGGCACGTTGTAACGATCACGCGCCAGGAAACAGAGCGCCAGGTTGTCGGCATCGTTGTTGGTCACAGCCGCCATGACGTCCGCCCGCTCGATCCCGACGAATTCGAGAAACTTGGGTTCGGTCGCCTGTCCTTCGAAGATGACTTCGGTCGGCAGCTCGTGGTGAATGCGCGCCAGGATGTCGGATCGATTGTCGATCAGGCGCACATCGTGATTCTGAGCCAACAGCAGCGAGGCCAGTTGTGTACCGGTGCGGCCGCCACCGGCAATGATAACGAGCATGGTAAAACCTCTACTTTCCCTGCAGCCGTTTGCGGATGGCCTCGATGCCTTCCAGCGTCGCGCTGACGTGAACCACGTCACCGGCGGCCAGCCGGGATTCCGCGCTGGGCAGGGCGGCCCGCCCGGCGCGCGTCACCGAAACGACGACACCCATGTGGGGTTCGACCAGCTCGTGGGTTGGGCGGCCCGCCCAGGCGGGTGGAATGAGGATTTCGTAGACCTCCACCTCACCGTTGCCGGCGGAGAAGACGGTGTGCATCCCGCCCGGTTCGAGCAGCTCTTCGATGCGTTGGGCCCCCCAACTGCTGGAGCTGACCACCTGCAGCCCAAAGGCTTCGTGCATGGCACGCCAGCGCGGCTCGTAGTTGCGCACGACGACGTGCGGCACTTGATACATCGAACTTGCCACGTGACCGACGACGGCGTTGAGCGCGTCCGAGCTGGTGACGGCCGCCACCGCCGTGGCCTGGCCGATACCCATGCGGTACATCATGTCCGACGTCAGAACGTCGCCCTCCAGCATACGCCCGCGAAAGTTGGGCGGCAGGTTTTGAAAGGCCAGGGGGTCCTGATCGACCACAGTAACGGTATACCCTTTCTCGTGCAGCCGGGTGGCCAGTTCGGCACCCATCCGGCCACTTCCTACGACAATGGCGTTCATGCGACCTCTGCCCGTTACGGGATGTTCAGCTGATTGGAGTTTGGTTGTATCTGGTACGGGACGTCGGTAATGACGATGCCCGGTCTATTGCGAAAGGCCAGCCGCAAGAAGAACGCGGCCTGGGTATGCAGGAGGTTCTGCCACCAGTACCGGGGAATGAACTGTGGCACGACAACCGTAATCACCTCGTTGGGCTGGCGCTGCGATGCGACGTCGGCAATGTAGGCCATCATCGGTTCCATCAGCAGCCGGTACTGTGACTCCAAAATGACCAGGCGCACACCCTCGCCCCACATCTCCCACTTTTGCTGGACCTTGACCGTGTCCTCTGGGTTAATCGAGACGTGCACGGCGGTGACGTCATTGGAGAGGGAGCGGGCGTAGCGCAAGGCGGCCAATGTGCCGCGATGTACCCCACTCACGGGCAAGATCACGCGTTGGCGCCCAACACGCGGCGGCTGCCCATAATTCTCCAATGATAATGCTTTGGCCAGAGTGTTGTAATGTCGATGGATACCCTGAAATATCAGAACGATGGCCGGAATCAGTATCAATACAATCCAGGCGCCCTCGGAAAATTTGGTAACGGCAAACACCAGCATGACGATGGCCGTACACACGGCCCCAAAGCCGTTGACGATCATCTTAACCGACCAGCGTTCGTCATAGTGCAGTGCCGAACCACGTTCCTGAAGTTCCTTTCCTGGCTCGAGATGGCCGGACTTACGCCAGCGGCGCGCCATGCCAGTCTGCGACAGCGTGAATGAGAGGAACACGCCGATCGCGTAGAGGGGAATCAGCGCGGTTACACTGGCATCGAAAATGATAATCAGGATACAGGCGATCACCGCCAGCGCTACGATGCCATTCGAGTAGACCAGACGGCTGCCGCGGAAGGCCAACTGCCGGGGCAGGAACCCGTCGGCGGCCAGTAGCGCACTCAAGCGTGGAAAATCAGCAAAGGAGGTATTCATGGCCATGATCAGAATCACGGTCGTGGCCAGAATAACCAGCCCATACATGAGACCCCGCCCATCATAGACCGTTCGTGCCAGCTGCGAGATAACCGTTTCCGTCTCGGACGGGACCGCGCCGATGTTGACACTCAAGAACGTGATACCGAGGAACAGGGTACCGAGAATGAGCGACATCCAGATCAGGGTAATTCCGGCGTTGTGGCTGCGCGGCTCTTTGAAGGCGGTGATGCCATTGGAGATGGCCTCCACACCGGTTAGGGCGCTGGTGCCGCTGGAAAAAGCGTGCAGCAATAGAAACAACGTAACCGCCGACATGGTCTGCTGGATCTCCAACTCCGGCGGGTTGACCACCGTGCCGAGGGCGCCCGTGGCGTAACGAAACAGGCCAACACCAACGGTGATGAACATCATGACGACAAAAAAGTAGGTAGGAATTGCGAAAGTAGCGCCTGATTCTTTTACCCCACGCAGGTTGACCAACATCACGAACAACACCAGACCCACCGCCAACTGTACCCGCCACGGGAAAAGAGACGGCACGGCCGACGTAATCTGAGCCACGCCAGAAGACACCGAGACCGCCACCGTCAAAATATAGTCGGTCAGCAGCGCAGCGCCCGCAATTTGGGCCGGCAGTTCGCCCAGGTTGTCACGTGATACAATGTAGGCGCCTCCACCGCTGGGATAGGCATGGATGGTCTGCTCGTAGGAAATGGTCACGATGCCAAGTAAAATCACAATGGCGATCGAGATGGGAATACCCAGGAAAAACACGCCAACGCCGGCCGCGGCGAGGATGACGAGAATTTCCTGCGTGGCATAGGCCGTCGATGAGAGGGCGTCTGAGGCAAAAACAGCCAGGCCAATTTGTTTGCCAATGGTTTGGTGGGGGGCGTCCGCAGTAGAGAGGGGACGACCTAACAGCCAGGAACGCCAAGAACGGGATGGTTTGTAGTCCAGCTGCGGTCGAATGACGGTGGTCTTGGCTTTGTCGTCAAGGGTGGGCATAGATTATCCGGTTGCTCCGCGGGCCGAAATAGCATTAGGGCACCAACGGAGGATGGGTGCCCTGACTGCCAATGTTGCGCATGATATCCGACGCTGTTCGTAGGATTTCCAGTTATGAAACGGGTTGCACATTACCGGGGGATTATACCACTCGACACCGTAAAACCGAAACTGATGGGCTCAGCGCATACCGCTGTCGTATACGATCTGCACGGTGACCATCTCGCCCGGTGCAACGGCCACCGGCTGATCCACCGCATAGGCAATGCCCTGCTTGGGCGGTTCGGGATGGATCACGTACGACCCTGGCGCCAGTGCCATTTGAAACCGTCCGGCTTCGTCGGTCGTCACCTGCCCGACGCGCACGTTCTGTGCCGTGAGGATCGTCAAGGTCGCCTGGTATGGCTGGTCCGGGCAGGGCGAATCGATCGTAACCGGTCCCGGACAGGCTGGCCCAATCGTGACCTGTCCCAGGATGCCGCTGGTGCCAGGGGTAGGCGGCACGCGTGACGGCTCAACCGGTACCTCGGTGTTGGTTGGCACCGCTGTGCTGTC
>JAYRNS010000759.1:0-5836 GCA_041912075.1 Anaerolineae bacterium | reverse complement strand
CTGCCATCGTCCGTCGTGGCGACCACGGTCACACCCAGATCGGCAAACCGGTCGAGAAAGAGCAAATCGGCTGCCGTGCGTGCACCGACGACAACACTCACCTGACAGTGTTTGGCCAGGGCAGCCCGCGCCAGAAAGTGCAGCGGCGCCACGCCATAGCCACCACCTACCAGCAGCAGGTGCCGGCCTGCCAGGGAAAAACCATTCCCAAACGGCCCGCGCACCCAAAGGCGGTCACCGACGTGCAGATTGTGCAAAGCGGTCGTGAACTCACCCACGCGCGCCACCGTAACTCGCACCGGCGAACCATCCAACAGGCTCAACGGGCGCTCGTTGACTCCCGGCAGCCAGACCATGGCAAACTGGCCGGGCTGGGCGCCGGGGAGGGCGAGGTCGAGCGTGAAGGTCTTGACCCGGTCGTTTTCATCTTCAATGTGAACGATCCGCGCGGCACGTGGCAGGCCGCCAGAATAGACTTGCGAAGTCTCCCAGGCTTCGTAAGTCTTGGCCTGCGCGCTGACCACCTCACCCATGGGCCCTCCCGACGAGCTGCGACACCTGGGTGTAACCCTCTTCGGCCATGAACTGCGCCAGCTCCTGTCCGATCTGGCCGAGGGCATCGACGCCGCGGCTGTGCACGACGGTGCCCACACCCACTGCCGTTGCCCCCGCCATCAACAGCTCGGCCGCATCCTCGCCACTGCTGACCCCGCCGATCCCCAAAATCGGGATCTTCACCGCCCGGTAACACTCGTAGATACAGCGCACCGCTACCGGCTTGATCGCCGGACCACTCAACCCTCCCTCGCGGTTGGCCAGAATTGGCCGCGCGGCGCGCACGTCGATCACCATCCCGGCCACGGTGTTGATGGCCGCGATGGCATCGGCTCCCGCATCCTCTACGGCGCGCGCAATCTCGCCGATGTCGGTGACGTTTGGCGAGAGCTTGACGATCACCGGAACGCGCGCAGCCCGTTTCACCGCCTGGGTTACCGCCGCCGCGCTCGCACAGGTCGCGGCAAACGGTCGCGCCAGCTCGTCATGTACATTCGGGCAGGAGATGTTGACCTCCAGCAGATCGATCGGACATTCGTGTAGCCGCTGCGCAAGCTGCGTATAGTCATTGACCGTGGTGCCAAAAATCGATGCAATCAGTTTGGCCCCCTGACCGGCCGCATCCAGCAGCTGCCGGGTGGTACGCAGGATCGCGATCTCCTCGTCGATGCCAGGATTGGCCAGACCCACCGCGTTGATCGCACCATACCCCCAATCCAACACGGTGGGGTTGGGGTGACCGGTGCGCGGCTGCAGGCTGCACGACTTGGCCGTGACCGCGCCGGCACCGCCGGCCGCCACGCGTGCCATCAGCGCCGCGCTGGTGCCGAGGATGCCGGAGGCCAGCACCAGCGGCGAAGGCAGTGTCATGCTACAGAATTGTGTGGTCAGATCAGGTGGTAGCATCGCTGCTCTGTAAATAACTCTGGACGTCGGCATAACGCAGCGCGTCGATCAGTCCACGTGCCAGCAGGACGTCTAGCACCTGCGACAGCGTACACACCGCATGCAGCCGCAGGCCCGCGCCGGCCAGGACGGCACGACCGCCCTGCTCGCGATCGATCAACACCGCGACGTCCTGGACGACCAGACCGGCCGCCCGCAGGAGGTCGACCGTCTTCAGTGTACTCCCGCCGCTGGTCACCAGGTCCTCGACCACGACGACGCGCTCGCCGGCTAACCACAGCCCCTCGATCGCCTTGCCCAGCCCGTACGTTTTGGCCTCTTTGCGCGTATAGAGCAGCGGCTTGCCGGTGCGCAGACTGAGTGCAGTGCCAATCGGCAGAGCCGCGTAGGGCACGCCGGCCAGCCGGTCGTAACGCACGTCGTGCAGCAGGGCCGCGTACGCCGCCGCCGCCTGGCGCAGCAGCTGCGGATCGCTGACCAGGAGACGCAGGTCGATGTACAGCGGGGAGGGGCGTCCGCTGGCCAGGGTGAAGTCGCCAAAGCGTACCGCACCAAGGTGAAACAAAGCCACAATCAGGTCGGCCACGGCCGGCGTTACCGGTGCAGGTTCGCCTAAAACAACATTCTGGCGGTGTGCCAGGGTCTCCTGGCCGGCATAGTTGATCGCTGCTCGCATCTTCTCGGCGACGGCGCGCGGGTCCGCTGCCTGCGTAACCGCCCGGCTGGCATTGATGACCAGTCCTTGCCCATCGGCACGCAGCCCTGCTGCCACCGCGGCAGCCAGGTCCCCGCCCTGCGAGCCCACGCCCGGCACCAAGAACCAGGCGTGTGGTGCCACGGCACGTACCGCGGCCAGGGCGGCCGGGTAGGTGGCACCCACGACCAGACCGGCGTTGCGGTGCGGTGACCAGGTCATGACCTGGCGTGCGACCTGGACGTATAGCGGTTCACCACCGGGTGGTCCCTGGTCGATTACCAGCTCCTGCAGATCGGCCGCGCCGGGATTCGAGGTGTGGCAGAGGATGAAGAGCCCGCGGTCCGCATAGGCGGCGAAGGGCGCAATGCTGTCGTGGCCCAGGTAGGGGCTGAGCGTTACCGCGTCTGCACCCAGGTCATCGAATACGGCGCGGGCGTACGCCGCTGCGGTCGGGCCGATGTCCCCGCGTTTGGCGTCGAGGATGACGGGGACGTGCGCCGGAACCGCGTGCAAGGTCGCGCGCAGGGTCGCCAATCCATCGCCCAAGGCCTCGTAGAACGCGATGTTTGGTTTGTAGGCACACACCAGGTCCGCCGTGGCCGCGATCACCGCCCGGTTCCAGGCCAGGATCGGATGATCTTCGTGGCGGTAGGCTGCCGGCACGGCTGCCGGCACGGGATCGAGCCCCACGCACAGCCAGGAATCGTGGCGCGCCGCGGCCGCGGTCAGTTTCTGAAAAAAAGTGGAACCAGCCATCACGCCTTTCCCAATACAGCGGCCAGCAGGGCCATGCGAATGTACATCCCGTTGCGCATCTGCCGAAAATACGCCGCACGTGGGTCGTCGTCCACGACGTAGGAGATTTCCCCCACGCGCGGCAGGGGGTGCATGAGGATCATGTCCGGTTTGGCCTGTGCCATCAGATCGGCATCGACGATGTAGTGGTCTTTGACGGCATCGTATTCGGCCAGGTCGGTGAAACGTTCTTTCTGCACGCGGGTCACGTACAGCACGTCGACGTCGCCGATGACGCTGTGGATGTCGTCACTCTCCCGGTACGGCCGGCTGGCGTTCCGCATCTCGTGCAGCAGTTCATCTGGCATCCGCAGAATAGCGGGTGACACGAACGCCAGCTCGACGTCGTACAGGCGCAGGAGACGGGTCAGCGAATGCACCGTGCGGCCATACTTCAGGTCGCCAACCATCGCCACTTTGAGGCCGTCGATCCGGCCAAGCTCCTCCTGGATGGTAAACAGATCGAGCAGGGCCTGCGTGGGGTGCTCGCCGATCCCGTCGCCGGCGTTGATGATCGGGATGGCGGCATAGTGGGCCGCCGTGGCGGCCGCGCCAACCTCGGGGTGACGCAGCACGATGATGTCGGCGTAACATTCCAGCGTGCGCACGGTGTCGGGCAGCGATTCGCCTTTGCTGACCGACGAGTAGTGCACTTCGTTGATGCTGATCACGCGTCCGCCCAGCCGGGTCATGGCTGCAGCAAACGACGAGGAGGTGCGTGTGCTCGGCTCGTAAAACAGGTTGGCCAGCACGTGACCGTGCAGCAGGTCGGCCGTGCCAAACTGCTCGACCATGGCGCGCATGTTGTGCGCCACGCGGAAGATGTGTTCGAGTTTTGGCCGGTTGAACTGGCTGACCGACAAGACGTCCTGGCCAAACCATTCGTTGATTTCGTGGTTCACAGTGTGTATCCTTCTCGAAGGGACGAGGAGCGGCGCCCTCTTTGATCCAAAATCTGACCGCAAAGACACAAAGTGCGCATAGATTTTTTGTCTTCCGTGAGCGTACCAGCGATGTCTGTTGCACAGGTGTTTATGCGACGTACAACACGCGGCCGCTGCCGGGTGCGGCTCGAATCTCACCATCACGGTAGGCCACCTGACCGCGCAGGGTGACCTGGCGGATCGCGCCCTGCACGCGCAGACCGGCAAAGGGGCTCCAGTTGCAGGCGGTCTGGTAGCCGCTGGTTGGCAGCTCGTAGGTGGCGGTCAGATCAACCTCGACCCAGGTTCGATCACTGACCGGCACGTGGAAGATGCGCCGCGGGTTGGTGTGCAGACGCAGGATCACATCCTCCATGGTCAGGCGGCCCTCGGCGACGGCGGTCAGCAGCAGAGGCAGCATCGTCTCCAAACCGGGCACACCGGGCGGGGGCTGGGCGGTCGCTTTCTCGGCCAGGGTGTGCGGGGCATGGTCGGTGGCGAAGCAGTCGACGACGTCCAGGTGGGCCCACAGTGCCGCGCGGTCATCGGCCGTGGCCAGCGGGGGCTTCATCTGGCCGCGCGTCCCCAGCCGCGGCAGGTCGGCATCACACAGCCACAGGTGGTGCGGCGTCACTTCACAGGTTACCGGCCAGCCCTGCTGTTTGGCGCGCCGGATGAGCTCGATCTCACTGCGCCGGCTGACGTGGCAGACGTGCAGGCGTTGGCCGTACAGCTGCGCCAGCGCCAGGCAGGTGGCCAGCATCACGCCTTCGGCGTGCACGGCAATCGGACCCGGCCCGGGCCAGGCACGGAAAAAGGCCACGAGCTGCGGCAGGTCTTCCAGCCGCAGACTGCCAAAGGTCTCGCTCACGTAGATTTTGAGCCCGCAGGCGTAGGGGGCAGCCTGAGCCGTCACCGCGGCATCCACGTCGCGCGTAGCCCCGACAAAAAACCCGACGTCACACACCGCAGAAGTGGCGGCTCGTCGGGTTTTATCGGCCAGCCGGTCGGGTGTGGCCGTCGGCGGCGTCGTATTTGGCATATCGAGCACGGCGCAGAGACCGCCGGCGAGGGCGGCACGCGTGCCACTGCCAATCGTTTCCTTGTACTCGAAACCAGGTTCACGCAGATGGACGTGCACGTCCACCAAACCGGGCAGGCGGATTGTGTCCACGCATCTCCTATGGCCAAGACGATGAACGCTCCAAAGCGGCCGGTTGTAGTGCCCGGCAGCTGGTGCAAGTGGATTGTACCACCCCTGACATGTTTTGCCAAAGCCACTTTGCGCGGTATACTATGCGCGGAATTTCACGAGAAACCCGAAACAAAGGAGTTTCCTATGGCAACTGCACCGACAAAGAGCCCGGTGGTTACGCTCAAGGGGGGGACGGCACCCGGTCCGGACGGCCGGACGATGCTGGCCGGCATGTTAGGCCTGCGCCGGCAGGACGTCGTGCAATCCTACGTGGAGAGCTGGCGACAGTACGGCGATGTGGTTCGTTTTGAGGCTGGACCGGTCAAAATCCACCTCTTCGTCCGTCCCGAACATGTGCGTCACATCCTGGTCCAGCATGCCGACAATTACCCCAAGGGGGCCAGCCACGACAAGCTGCGGGTGGCGTTGGGCAACGGTATCCTGACCAGCGAGGGCGATTTCTGGAAACGCCAGCGCAAGCTGATGCAGCCGACCTATACGCCGCGCGCGGTCGGCCAGTTTGCCGATATCATGGTCGACGCGACCCAGCAGATGATCCAGCGTTGGGAACACCGCGACCGCATCGGCAAACCAATGGTGGTCAACCAGGAGATGATGCAGCTGACGATGAGTGTCATCTCACGTTCGATGTTTGGCGTCGACATTGGCGAGACGTTTGCGGATGCGGGGCGTGCGCTGGTCGAAATCCTGGAGTTCACGGCGGCGCGCTCGATGAGTTTTATCGATCCACCATTGTTCATTCCG
>JAYRNS010000758.1:0-1836 GCA_041912075.1 Anaerolineae bacterium | reverse complement strand
GCCCCCCATACGCTCGGCACCGGCGCGTGGCAGACCGCGCAGGCCAGCCAGCGGCAGCACCGGCCGGCCGGCGCGCACCGGCTCCGCCTGCGGTGACGGTGGTTCTGGGGTGGATGCCGGTTGTGGCTGGGCCGGCGCCTTGGTCTTGGTTGCCATGGTGGTAGAAGCTGCTAAAGACCTACCCTCGTATGCGCGCCAGGCGGTAGAAATCGCCGAAGTTGGTGCGCGTCAGAGGTCGGCCGAGTTTGCCGAGCTCGCGCGCAACGGCCTGTACCAGGTGGTGCATGCCAATGGGCATGCCATCGGCGGCGGCCAGGAAGGCGGCGGTGACGACACAGTTTTTGATGTGACCACCGCTCAGCTCGAACTGGCTGGCCAGGAAGGCAAAGTCGATGTCGCCGGCCCGCGGCGCTTCAGCCGGAAACAGCCCGCGCCAGATCAGCTCGCGGTCGGCCGCCGCGGGGAAGGGGAACTCGACGACGAAGTGCATGCGCCGGGTAAAGGCCTCGTCGAGGTTCTGGCTGAAATTCGTGGCCAGGATGGCGATGCCGTCGTATTCCTCCATTTTTTGCAGCAAGTAACTGATCTCGATGTTGGCGTAACGGTCGTGCGCATCCTTTACTTCCGAGCGTTTGCCAAACAGCGCATCGGCCTCGTCGAAAAAGAGCACGACGTTGGCCGAACTGGCCTCCTCGAAGATGCGGTTGAGGTTCTTTTCGGTCTCGCCGATGTACTTGCTCACGACACCCGACAGGTCGATTTTGTACATATCGACGCCCAGGCTGTGCGCCAGGATGCCGGCCGCCATCGTCTTGCCCGTGCCCGATGGACCGGTAAATAACGCGTTGAGCCCGCCGCCGAGTCCCAGCTTACGCTCGAAACCCCATTGGTCGAAAACAACGTGCCGGCGCCGAACCTGGCTCTCGATGGCGCGCAGCAGGGTCTTCTGCACATCGGGCAGCACCAGGTCGGACCAGATGAAAGGTGAAATGACCTTGCGCGCCAGCTGGGCCAGGCCTGGGTTGGACTGCTGGCGGCAGCCGTCGAAGAGGTCGGCCCGGTCGGGAACCGCGGCCGGCCCGGCGCGCAGCCAGGCGCTGTGCTGCGCAGCCTGCACGGCGCGCGTGATCTGGCCGGGTGTGAGGCGAAAGCGACCCGCCAGCTCCGCCGGCAGCGGGTTACCCGGCGGCGCCTGGCCGTTGAGCGACGCACGCCACAGCGTCTGGCGCAGGCTGAATGCCGGCACCGGAAAGTGCACGATGATCGGCGCCGTGGCCTGGTCGTGCAGTGGCCAGGCGACCTGGGCCGTCAAGACGGTGCCTGACCGCTGGTGGCCCAGCACGGCGGCCCGCGCCCCCCCGTCCAGCGCATCGGCATGGCGCACGTGCAGCACGGCCTGGCGCAGGTACGCTTCCCGCAGGGCCGTCTGCACGAGACTCGGAATGGCATCGATGGCGCGCCGGGCCAGTCGCTCGGCGTCGAGTGTCAACAACGGGCGTTGGACCGCAGCAGCCAACAGGTGGGCCGCGTCGTGTTTGCCGCTCCCCGGCCGGCCCCAGATGAGCACGGGCGTTGTGTCTCCGTTCTGCCACAAGTCTGCCACGTGCTGCAGCTGTTGGTGCAGCGCGGGTTCGACGAAGAGCCGGGTCGTGATATCGCGCGGTGCACTTAGCTCGACCAGGTCGATCAGGGCGGGATCGAGGCTGTCGTGTTCCAGCAGGAATTCGACGATACGGTCGTCCAGCTTGAGCGGGCGCTCGATCAGGGGCACCTGCCGGTTTTCGCATTCGTCACAGACACGTATCAAACGTGCCTGTACTAGGGGCGAATCGGCCG
>JAYRNS010000757.1:0-1595 GCA_041912075.1 Anaerolineae bacterium | reverse complement strand
CCTCGCCGCCGGTCTGCGCGTGCCGACTGCCATCGGTGACTACCTGATCCTCGACGCCATTCGCGCCAGCCGCGGCACTGCCATCGCAGTCGACGACCAGGAAATTGTCGCCGCCTTGCATGAGATTGCGCGCCGCGAAGGTCTCTTTCCCGCCCCCGAAGGTGCCGCCACGCTTGCTGCTTACAAAAAACTTCTCGCGGCCGGCTTCCTCGATCCAGCCGACCGCGTGGTGCTGTTCAACACGGCGGCCGGCAACAAAACATCCGACCTGGTCGACACCGCCGGGCGACTGTAGCGCTTCGCAGAAACTCCCAAAGTCGCACTGGCCACAATCCGGTCTCCCATTGACAGTAATGCGTTCCCGCAGCCGCCAGGGTAGCGGTGCTGCCACAAAACCCCGACCCCTGGCCCCTAACCCCCAACCCCTATTCCCCGAATCCGTTGACAGTAACCCGTTCCCTCCTACCCAGTCGCGCTGATTTGTCGTTTCACCCACCCTATGCTACACTACTTGCCGTTCGCACGAGGGCAGCCCTTGCATTCGTTGATGCGAAGGATTCACGCCCTCGTTCTTTCTGTCCACGGCCAGGACCGTGGACAAACCCATAGAAAGGAGGCAGGCGAACCACATGAACGAGTACGAACTGGTGTATGTCGCCCAGCCAGAACTTGACGAGGACGGGATGACGGCGCTCAACGACCGTATCGCCGACTGGATCAAGACGGCCCAGGGTGAGATAACCGCGACCGAAGTGTGGGGACGACGGCAGCTTGCATACCCAATCCGCAAGTACCGCGAGGGCATCTACGTGCTGCGCCGCTTGCAGTTGCCACCTTCGGCAACCGCTACGCTCGAACGCAGTCTACGCCTCAACGAAGCGGTGCTGCGCCACTTGCTGATTCGCAAAGAAGCCTAGTTCCCAACCATGGCACGATGAGGAGATCAGACCATGCCGAGAGGACTGAACAAGGTCATGATCATCGGCCAGGTCGGACACGACCCGGATATGCGGTATACACCGAGTGGCAAACCGGTTACTTCATTTAGCGTGACCGTCACCCGGACCTGGGTTACCGCCGAAGGTGAGCGGCGCGAAGCCACCGAATGGTTCAACGTCGTCGCCTGGGGCAACCTGGCCGAAATCTGTAACCAATACCTGCGCAAAGGCCGGCGCGTCTACATCGAAGGACACCTGCAAACCCGCAGCTGGGAAGACCAGGGTAACCAGAAACACTTCCGTACCGAGCTGGTTGCCAACGAGATGATCATGCTCGACGGGACGGGTGGACGTGATGTGGATTACGCCAGCAACTACGACAAAGAATCGAATTATTAGCACGTGGGCGCAGGCAGCCTGAAGCTGCTTGTGGCACGTTGTGCGAGGAGTCTAGAACGTGGCCAGAGAAAACGATTACGACAGCGATGTAGAGCGCAGCGACAGCGGCGCCGACAGCGACAGCCGACCCGCGCGCGGCTTCCGTCCGCGCGGCCCACGCCCGCCGGCCGGTGAAGGCCGTGGTGGGCCGGGTGGCCCGCGCCGCTTCGGTCCGCGCCGGCGCGTCTGCGCTTTCTGCGTCGACAAGGTCAAAGAGAT
>JAYRNS010000756.1:0-2336 GCA_041912075.1 Anaerolineae bacterium | reverse complement strand
TCGTGGGCGAAGACACCAATGCCACCGTTTTCGGGCATCATGATGTACGGGCCGGCGGAGATCCCGTTACCCACCGGATAGGGCGGGGTCACGGCCGACGAGTGCGACCAGATGGCCGCTTCACCGTAATCGGTGCGGTTGAGCAGGACGGTGCCATCTTCTTCGCCATAACCGGAATGCACGATCCACAGGCGATCGATGATGCCATCGCCGTTCAGGTCGTAGTTGGCCCAATCGAAACCAGGCAGGGTGTTGCTGATGGCGTTGACCGCATCCAGTGCGTCGCGCACGAGCTGCCGGTTGTTACCGGCACCGGGAATGGCACCGGCATTGGCACCACCGCCGGAGCGTGCACCGGGGCACTCATCGGCACCGTAGTACCAGGTGGAGTGCGGCAGCGGCAGCCAGCCGATCACGTCGCCGTTGATTTCGTAGTCACCGGCCGAAATATCCATGTAGTACTGTTTCACCGACATACCGGTGAAGTCCTCATCGACCACAGAGCCGTCGACCCGGGTGTAGTTGAAGCGGACACCGTTGCCAAACATGAAGTCGTTGAACCAGCTGTTGCTGAAGTCTTCGGTCCAGATGCTGTCACCGGAACGATCATCGGCCGAGAGCGGACGCGGAATCTGGTTGTGCGCCGGCCCGCCATAGACAAACGTCTGGGTCTGGGTGATGATATTCGAGCAGTCGCCGATGACCACGTTGCCGTTGTCGTCATACACGGCTTCGGATTCGTCAGCACGCCCCAGAGGATCCCAGGTGTCACCCGGATTCCAGGTGAAGGTGTCGGTGCCGGCATACTCGACCAGGATCACCAGCACGCGGTCGGTGCCGGAGAGCCTGTAATCGGCGGCTTCAGTCGTGTTGCCAGCCTCGACCAAACGCATCCGCTCGCGGTTGCGCAGGAAGTCCTTGATATTGGGTTGATCGACTGGTTTGGTCTTGGTGGTGGGTACTTTGACTGCCTGGTCAGCCGGGTTGGACCGGGCAGCGCTGTCGCCAGGGCTGGGTGGGTTGGCACTGACAGACATGGCAAACGCCAGGGTCAACGTGAGGGCCATCATAACGGCCAACACGAGCCAGAGATTGCGTTTCATGTTGCACTATCCTCCATTGGATGTCGTGAACGTAACGGGGAAACTTATCTCAGTGAGCAACGACACGGTCATCGTGTGCGGCATTCCCGTGTCAAAGGAAGCCAGTAGACGCTGAGCGGGATATGGACTGGTTCAACCTCCTCTCGATCACTATGGCAATAGCCTGGCGCCGTCATTGCGCACCACCGCGCGCTTGCCCGGTCGTGTCAACGAGTTCAGCACCGGATATTTGGGGATGATTAATGAGCCGGGTAATTCAGGGAAGCACAGGTGTGACTTACATCACATTCGTATTATAGACAGCATATGGTGCTTTGTCAATGAAAGAGAGCACCGAACTTTGGTGCGACCCGGGATCAGTCGATCGTCAGCGCCACGCGCACACCGAAGATGTCGTCACCCTCTCGTGTGACATGGCGCAAGCGGGTCGCGCTGCGGCACAGATGGGGCGGATCGTGCCAGCTGCCGCCGCGCAGAACGCCAAATTGACCACCAGCCCCCCACGCCCGACCGTCCGCTGGTGCCGCCGCATAGTCGTCGTGCCAACCGTCGGCACACCACTCCCACACGTTCCCATGCATGTCATAGAGGCCATATGCGTTGGGGGGGAAACACCCAACGTCGGTCGTGGCGTGGCGATAGATACCTTTGGGCCCTTCACGATACGTGTGCTCGCCGACGTAGTTGGCAAGGTCGGTAGTGATCGTTTCCCCACAGTAGAACGGTGTCGTGGTCTGGGCGCGGCAGGCGAATTCCCATTCGGCCTCGCTGGGCAGCCGGTACGCACGTCCCGTGATTGCCGATAGTTGTGCACAAAATGCGCTGGCATCGATCCACGAGACTCGATCCACCGGTCGCCTGGTGCCGGCGCAGCGACACGGCGGCAGCCGCCCCATCACGGCAAGCCACTGCGTCTGGGTGACGGCGTATTTCCCCATGCACAAGGCAGCCACACGCACGGTGTGCTGGGGGTGTTCGTCGGCATAGCCCTGGCCAGGCGGGGAACCCATCTGAAAGACGCCTCCAGGGACCGCCACCATCTCGAGCGTCACATCGTCAGCCAACGCCTCTGCGAAGTACCTGGCCACACACCGCTGGCGCGCCGTAATCGCCCCTGACGAATCGACGGTCACCGTCTCGAACGTGAATTCCTGCATGGCATTGGGCATCGATCTACCGAATCGAATCGGCCATCTCTCTCGATAAACTGGCACGCGCATCAAGTAAATTGAG
>JAYRNS010000755.1:0-3270 GCA_041912075.1 Anaerolineae bacterium | reverse complement strand
AGTCACCGTACGCGGCACCGGCCGCGGTGGACGCAACCAGGAGCTGGCGTTGGCCGCCGCACTGGCCCTGGATGGCTGGCCGGCCGGCGTGCTCGCCCTGGCCACCGACGGCGTGGATGGCCCCACTGACGCCGCTGGTGCCTGGGCCGATGGCACGACCGTAAGCCGGGCGCGGGTCAAGGGCCTCGATGCTCGCCAACACCTGGCGGCCAACGACGCCTACTCATTTTTCGCCGCTTTGGGCGACCTGATCAGCACCGGGCCAACGGGGACGAATGTCAATGACTTGTTGGTGGTATTGGTGCCCGTGGTATAATGCAGTCATCACTCACTAAGGGCTCGTAAAAGAATAACTTCCCGTGAATTGCTATGAAATCAAGCCAGATTGTAGGAAGTTATTCTTTGACGATGCGCAACCCAGCCGAGGGGCTCACTCTGCATGACCCAACACTACCGTCTGCTCGCCGACCTGCGTGATGCCCTGGCCGAGCTGTACCCCGACGAAGCGGCTGCTCGCCGCGTCTGCCGCGATGCCGGCCTCGACGTGCGCCAGATCGCGTTCGGTCCGCGTGCCCTCGACAGCTGGACCGCCATCCTGGACGAGGCCCAGAAACAGGCTGCCACCACCGAGCTGCTGGCGGTCGCGAGCAAGGAATACCCCAAATACCAGCCGCTGACCGATGCCGCGGCGGCTTACGTCGCGGCCCCTCTCTCTCCGGCGTCAAGCCCGGCACCCGCAGCTATCTCACCACCCGCGACGCCGATCGCCTTCGATTGGGTCGAAATCCCTGCCGGCGAGTTCATCATGGGCAGCGACCCCATGCATGACGCTCTGGCCACGAGCAGCGAGCAGCCGCAGCACCGCCCGGATCTGCCCGCGTTTTGGATCAGCCGTACACCTGTCACGGTGGCCCAGTTTGCCATGTTCGTCGACGCCACCGGCTACCAGACAACGGCCGAAAGCGAAGGCTCGAGCTTTGCCTGGGATGGCCACGACTGGCAGGACGTGATCGGCGCGCGCTGGCGTGCACCCCACGGGCCCACCAGCAGTGTGCTGCACAAACAGAACCACCCCGTCACCTGCGTCTCCTGGCACGACGCCCAGGCCTTCTGCCGTTGGGCGGGGGTGCGGCTGCCGGACGAGGCAGAATGGGAAAAAGCCGCCCGCGGCAGCGATGCACGTCTCTATCCCTGGGGTAACTTTGGACCGGACAAGACGCGCTGCAACTTCAACGGCAACGCCGGCGATACGACCGCCGTGGGCAGCTATCCGGCTGGGGCCAGCCCTTACGGCGTGCTCGACATGAGCGGCAACGTCTGGGAATGGACGCAGTCCACCTGGCGCAGTGACTACCACCAGCCGGACGATCCGAACCCCACCGCTCGGACTACCCGCGTGCTGCGCGGCGGCGCCTATCACTCGTTCGAGCCCAGCGTTCGCTGCGCCTGTCGTATCCTGGCCAACCCCGGGGGACGGAGTGATGGGATTGGGTTTAGAGTGATTTTGGATTTTGGATTTTAGATTTTGGATTGCCGCAGCCCCGCGGCGCGTGTCACCGGCATGACGAACATAAATCCGCTGTGCGGTGCCATAAAGTCACCGCCCACCGCAGCCTCGGTCTCGGCGAACAACCGGTCCAGGTCGAAATCGTCGTCCACGACGGCAAATGCGGTGCGGTGATGGACTTCACCGCTCTGCAGGAAGTGCCGCAGCGAAGGAAACAGCGGCAGATCATCGCGCTGCCCGCTCAACTGGCGCATCTTGTACAACCCCATGCTGTCCAGCAGTGTGACACCCGCGACGCCGCAGCGCTCCCACGCTTCCATGACGGCGCGCGATTTTTCCACATCCGGTGTCACCACGATTACGCAACTAGGCACGAGCTACCTCCTTGGCGGTTCCCTTTGGTTTGTTTTCGTCACCAAAACCCCACCGCAGCAGCAGGGGCGTCACCAACGTCGTCACCAGCACGATGACGGTCACAACCGAAAACAGCTCGGTCTGGATAATCGCGGCCGATACACCGACCGTCGCCACGATCAGCCCCACCTCGCCGCGGCTGACCATGCCCAGACCGACACGCAGCGACCGCCGGTTGTCGAATCCGCCGAGGCGCGCACCTAACCCGCAGCCGATGATCTTGGAGAGGATAGCAATGACGATGAGCACCAGGGTGAGCGGCAGCAGGTCACCGGTCAGCAGCCGGATGTTGGTTTTGAGACCGATGCTGACAAAAAAGATGGGCACGAAAAAGCTGTAGGCGATCGTATGCATTTTGCCGGCCAGTTCGTCACGCAGGTGGCTGCGGCCAAAGCCGAGACCGGCGATGAACGCCCCCGTGATCGCAGCCAGACCGCCCACCTCTTCGGCTGTCCAGCTGAAGAGGAACGCCACCACAATTGCCAGCGCCGCCAGCCCTTCGCTGATCGGCTGGTCCTGCACCCACTCGGCGACCTTGGGCAGCAGCCAGAAGCCAAGCAGGACCGACCCGGCCAGAAACAGGACCATTTGCAGCACGATCATAAACACGCTGGTCTGCTCTCCGCTGCTGATGTTGAGCGCCAGGAAGATCGACAGCACGAGGATGACTAACACGTCATCGACGATGGCTGCCCCCAGAAGCGCCAGTCCCTCCGGGGTGCGCAGACGTCCCAATTCGATCAGTGTCTGCGTGCTGATACTGACACTGGTCGCGGTCAGGATGATACCAACAAAGATGGCCGCTTCTGAAGGATAACGAAACAGGAGTGCCGTCGCCGCGCCCAGAATCAACGGCACGATCACACCCATCACGCCGGCCATCACAGCCACCCGCCCAGTCTTCAGCATCTCGCCGAGGTCGATCTCCAGGCCGGCCATGAACATCAGCAGCACGACACCCACTTCGGCCAGTTCATAAACCGTGTGCGCCAGGACTTCGCTGTCGTGCGCATCACCAAAAATCGACCAGCCCAACAAGTTTAGCACACTGGGGCCGAGAATGAGACCTGCCAGCAGCTCACCCAACACCGCCGGCTGCCGCAGACGAATGGCTACCCAGCCCCCTAGTTTGGCCCCGCTGATCACGATGCCCAGTCCAAGTATCAGATGAAGAAAATCTTGCATGCCTCCTCTTTCCTCGACCGTCGGCTGTCAGTCACAGCAATCCGCCGCTCACAGCGCCCGCTATAACGACATCCCCAACCCCCGCGCGGCCTACCACGCGCAAACATCCTCTGCCGTAGGTCACAGCTCCTGCTGTGACGTCATCCCCAACCACCGCGCGACCT
>JAYRNS010000754.1:0-1757 GCA_041912075.1 Anaerolineae bacterium | reverse complement strand
AGTACGTCGAAGGGATCGCTTTCGGTGACGGCAAGCACCTCAGCCAGCACGTCAGGGTGCACACTGGCCTGTTCCAGCTTCGCTTGCACGGGGCCACGCCGGGCTTCGTCCTGCCAGGTCTGCAGGAGCTGTTCCCAGCCGGGAAGGAGCGCCAACAGCTTCTCGCGCGAATAATCGACGTACTGCTCCAACGTCAGCGGTTCGTCCAGCCCGGCGACGAGGAAGGTGGCCTCTTCGGCGATGGTGACCTGCAGGTTCTTGACGGTGATGGTCCGGCTGCCCCCCTGGCTGGCCGGCGCGAGTTCCAGGTCGAGGGTGACAGTCTCACCGGCCAGCGTCACGACCTTCTGTTGTCGGCGGTTGAGCCTGGGGCCAGAGGCGGCCACGCTGACCTCGCCAGCCGGCAGCCGCTCGAAACGGTAAGACCCGTCCGCATCGGTCAGTATGGGTCCGCGCTGGTCGTTGGGGCCGGCGATCACTGCCATGCTGGCCCCCTGGATGACGTCGCCGGTTTCGGCCAGGCGGATCGTGCCGGCGAGGGCCGCGGTCTGTTGGTCTGCCGGCGGTGTCGCGACCGGCGGGCCAGGCGGACGGTCCCACACCGGATCGAGCAGGCGCGTGGCATGGGTGTAATCGATGATACGAAACCAGAGTTTGCCGGTGGCCGGGTCGATGCGGCTGCCGCGACCGATGATCTGCTTGAACAAAAGGGGCGAGGAGAGGGTTTTCATGAAGACGATGTTGCGGCAGGCCGGCACGTCGACGCCGGTGGAGAGCAGCTCGGCGGTCGTCGCCACGACGGGCAGCTTGCGGTCGCTGTCCTGGAAGGTGCGCAACCAACGCTGGCCCTGCTCCCCCTCCTCGCTGACGATGGGCACCGCGTAGTCCTCGCCCAAACCGAGGCCGGCAAATTCGTTGTTCAGCTGCCGCGCCACCTCCTGCGCATGCTCGATGTCCACACAGAAGACCATGGTTTTGTGCATGGGGCCAAATTGGCGCAGCAGCCCAGCCAGGTGGCGCACCAGCGTCCGCGTGCGGTCGGGCAGGCGAATCTCACGTTCGAACTGCGGCGTGTAATAGTCCTCGCGCAGCGCGGCGTCTTCAGGGATGATAACCTCGGCCCCCTGCTCCAGCACGTCGGTGATGTGAAGGCCGTCTTTGTCCAGGTTGGTGCGCACGCGGTGGATCTTGTACGTGGCCAGGAAGCCATCCTCGATGCCCTGGCCCAGGCTGTAGGCATAGGCCGCGGGGCGGATGGTGCCTTTCCCAGGGTCGTTGGGGTCGAGTGGAATGGCTGGCTCCTCAGCGCAGAAATAGGCATAGGTGTCGACGTTCTCATCCTGCTTGGGCGTCGCGGTCATACCCAAGTGGATGGCGCCGCCGAAATAGTCAAGAATTTCCCTCCAGGTGCCAAAGCCAGAGCGGTGGGCCTCGTCGATGATGACGATGTCGAAGAAATCAGGTGCGAACTGCTCGAAGAAACGTTGGCCCTGTGCATCTTCGCCCCACAGCGTCTGGTAGATGCCGAAGTACAGGTCGTGCTGTAGGCTGAGTTTGCGCTTGCCGTCCAGCATGAAGCGCGGATCGCCGCGGCTGCCGGCGAAGGGGCCAAACGCGTTGTAGGCCTGGTCACGCAGCACGACGCGGTCGGCCAGAAAGAGCACGCGCCCCGCACGTCCTTTCTGCTGGTACAGCCATTCGGACTTGATCAGCTTCCATATGATCTGCATGGCCGTGAAGGTCTTACCGGTGCCGGT
>JAYRNS010000753.1:0-6461 GCA_041912075.1 Anaerolineae bacterium | reverse complement strand
GAATAGCGCCCGGTGAGCGGCGCGCCCAACAGGGCAAACACGAACAACCCGATCGACAGCGGCAGGATCGTGATACCGGTCTGCAAGGAATCGTAACCCAGCGAGGTGACCGGTCTCAGCGCCGCTGGTATCCATATACTGCCAGGTCTGCGCCAGCCCATCGGCGACCGTCTGTTCCAGCGATTTCGAGAGTATTTTCAGTTCGATGACCACCCGCTGCACGCCGTCCGGATATGGCCAGATCACGAGGAGATCGGTGCGGCGCCGGCCCAAGCCGTATTCGCGTTCCACCCGGCCGCCCCCATTGACGATGCGCTGCAAGAACGCCTGCTGCAGCAGCTGTGGCCCGGCTTCGCGGTAATCCATACCGGCCAGCCAATGTTCGGAATGCTCCCGATAGAACTGCTGGAAAGCGCTGAGAAGTTTCTCCATATCCAGCCGGCCGTCTTGCAGGATGTACCAGGCTGGCCTGATGGTGCTCTCCAGGTTGAGCTGTGCGATGAAATTCAGCTCGCGCGGAATGACTTCCCGATAGATCGGATTGGAAATCTGCAGCCCGTCAGAACGGCGACTGACCAGGCCCAGGTCGACCACGTACTGAATGTCGTCCAGGAGCACACTCTGGGCGAGATCGCTCCCTTCTAGCATGGGCTGGATGACGCGCCGCACGCGGGGCTCCTTGAGCTTGTCCACCAACTGGTCCAGGTGCGTCTCCCGTCGCAGAATGATCCTCTCCCTGGCTTGGTCGATCCTCTCAGCGGTAATGGGCTGGGAGCGTAACTCGCCGCTCGCCATTCGGAAGCAAACTTCATAGCCCAGGGCATTCACCAGCCACGGCTGTCCCTGCGTCAGCTCCCAGGCCAGGTCCAGAGCCGCGACAGAAAACGGTTGGCCAGTTTCTTGCGTATGTTGTCCAAATAAGCGCAGGACTTCTTCCCTGGTGAAATCGCCCATGCGCAACGATTCGGCTTTGATATTGAAAGCACTGCCGCCCGTGATGATCTCCTTGTCGCGGCTGGAGTGGATGCGGTAGTCGCGCACATCGCGCACACCGCACAACACAATGCTCTGTGGGAAGAACTCAGGTCGTTTTGCATAGCCGGCTCGCAGCTGGCGCAGCACTGCGATCAGGGTGTCGCCGATCAGCGCGTCGATCTCGTCGAGCAGGAGCACCAGGGGCAGCGGATTGTGCTGCGCCCAACGGGTCAGAACCTCGATCAACGCCCCGTGCCCGCCAGATTGTGCAAGCACCCCGGGCCAGAGGGTTTCCACGTAGGTGTCGCTCAGCGAGGTGCGCGCCTGCGATCCAAGTTCGCTGAGGATCGCGCGCATGGCCGCATCGACATCCTCGCGTGCGGATTGGGCCAGCTCGACGTTGAGGTAGAGCGCGCGATACTGGCCCGTTTGGTTCAAGTAGTCCATCAGGGCCAGCAGGTAGGTCGTCTTGCCCACCTGACGCGGGGCGTGCAGGACGAAATACTTCTTCTGCGCAATCAAGCCCAGGATCTTGTCCAGATCAAAGCGTTGCAGCGGGGGCACACAATAGTGGTCCTGGCAGTTGACGGGGCCGGCCGTGTTGAAAAAGCGCATAGTCACCTTGACGTTGATCGATAGACTCGACACATACCCTGTCAGAGGGTTGGCACCGGCTGTACGTTCGGCTCGGCCGCCGGTGCTGGTGCCCGCGTCCACGGTGTGCCCAGGCGCGGCAGCAGCCAGCGGTCCAGACCATACCAGCCACCCACCTTCCAGGCCAGGATGAGCAGCATCGAAAACAGGAACATCAACGGGTTGCTGCTGGCGACGCCGGCGAGCATAAAGTTGAGGTTCAGGAACCCACCGGCGAAGGCGGCAATACCGGTAAAGGCGCCCAGGAGAAGCAGTACGCCGATGATCAGCTCCGAATAGGCCATCAACGGGCCAAACCAGCGGCTCCAGCCGGCGTCGATCATGAACTGCAGCAGGGAGCGATACCACTCGTACGTGATACTGCCGGTTTCGACGGAAACGGCGTTGCGCCAGAAACCTTCGATAGCCTGACCACTCATCCAATTGGGATTGTTGAGCTTGCCCCAACCGGCCGGTACCCAGGTAGCCGCCAGGTACAGGCGCAGGATCAGCCACAGCCAGGCCACGCGCACGGTTTGGAACAATACGAACGCAATCTTGGGGTCGGGGATGAGAATCTCACCTTGTTTGCCTACCAACTTCGACGTCATCGGTCACGAGTCCTTTCTGAGTGTCGAACAGAGTAGTATGCCGCTCGAGTGCTCACGCGAAGCCGCCAAGAAGAGGCGCATTCTAGCGAGCCAAAGCAGCAACGAGTTGCGATCGCCCCGGGCTTCCGCACGCCGGGTTGGTCGTTCGCGCATTCGTGGAGGGAATTCGCGGACGGCCCTCGCGTGAACCCACTTCGACGCACCGGCCCTTGGGGAGAACCGGTGCGTGTCGCAGGTAAGGGATTACGCGGCTTGCCGGCGCCGGCTCTGACGCAGGAAGAACTTTACGATCTCGTAGACCACCACCAGCGCAATGGCAAACGCAATACACAGCAGCCACTGGTTGCCATCGAGCGAGGTCACACCCAGGATGCGCTGGGTGATGCCTAGTTCGGTGGGCAAGAAGGTCAACAGGATCGAGAGGCCATACAGAACTAACTGCCGCCGGTCGGTGAAGTTGTCCAATTGGAACAGCGTCTCGGTCTCGGAGCGTGAGCTGAAACCCATGGCGACGTTGAAGAGCGAAAAAACCACAAAGCCCATCGTCGCGGCCACCGCCTTGCCGACCGGCTCGTAGGTCGTCTCCAGCGCCAGGGTGCCCAGAGCGATCAGCAGACCGAAGAAGATCAGACGTGCCCACTGCGCACGTGACAGTACCGGTTGGGTGAGCGGACGTGGTTTGCGGTCCATCAGTCCGGGCAGCGGTTTATCAAAGCCCAGCGCAATGGCAATCGGCACCTGCACCAGGAAGTTGATCCACAACACCACCAACGGCGAGAAGGGAACACCGCCCAGAATGAGGAAGAACGCCGCACCCAGGTAGCTGGCGATGAACGCCACCAGCGCCGTGATCTGGAAACGGATGTACTTGGCCAGGTTGTCGTAGATCGCCCGGCCATACTCGACGGCCTTGACGATCGTGGCGAAGTTGTCGTCGGTCAGGATCATCACCGCGGCACCCTTGGAAACCTCGGTACCGGTGATGCCCATGGCCACACCGATGTCGGCCTTCTTGAGCGCTGGCGCATCGTTGACACCGTCGCCGGTCATGGCCACGATATTCTGCTTGCGCTGGAGGAGGTCCACCAGGCGAATCTTGTCCTCTGGCGCCACACGGGCGATCACGCCGATGTCGTCCAGGTCCTTGGTGAGCTGTTCGTCGCTCGTGGCGGCAAACTGCGCACCGGTGAGGGCCTTGCCGGTGATACCCAGCTGCTGCCCGATGGCGGCCGCGGTCACGGCATGGTCGCCGGTGATCATACGCACCTGGATACCCGCGCTGTGGCACTTGGCAATGGCGTCCTTGGCCTCGGCGCGCGGCGGGTCGACGATCCCGACCATGGCCATCAGCGTCAGGTCGTGGATCAGCTCGATCAGGTTGCCCTTGGGGTCGAACGTCGCAGGATCGAAGTCGCGACGGGCTACCACCATGACTCGCTCACCCTGGCTCGCCATGCGCTCATTTTCCTTAGACGCCAGGGTAGAATTTTCGGCCGTGACGGGAATATCCGGTCCCTCGGGCATCCAGAAGTAGCCACCCCGGTTGATCAATACGTCGGGTGCGCCCTTGACGAAGGCCCGTATCACCGGCTTGCCTTTTTCGTCCTTCATGTTGTGGAAGGTGGCCATGAACTTGTAGTCAGAGTCGAAGGGCACCTCGGCGACGCGCGGGTACAGTTCGCGCGCGCCGTCCACGCTGACGCCGCCCTTTTCGGCCAGCACGATCAGCGCACCCTCGGTGGGATCGCCGATCAGGGCTTCACCATCCAGCCGGGCATCGGCGCACAGGGCCATGCCCAGCATGACCTGTTCCAGGTCGAGTTTGGCCCCACCCGCGCTTTGAATCTGACCTTCGGTCGTGTAGGGTGTGGTGCTCTTTTGCCAGGGCTGGCCAGCCGCGAGGCCTCGGGTCAGCTGCAGCTCGCCCTTGGTCCCGTATCCTTCACCCGTCACCCGGTAGCGGTTCTGGCCAGGGACCGAGAACTCGACGGCCGTCATCTTGTTGAGGGTCAGCGTGCCGGTCTTGTCGGAGCAGATCGCCGAAACCGAACCCAGCGTCTCGACTGAGGGCAGCCGCTTGACGATGGCGTTCTGACTGGCCAGGACGCGAGTGCCCATCGAGTAGAGTGTGGTGATGACCGCCGGCATGCCAGTGGGGATGGCCGAAATGGCCAGGGCGACGCCAGCCAGGAAGATCTCGTCAAACACATCGCTGAAGGGCACCCCCGCAGCCTGGGCGTTCCGCCAGCCCAGGAAAAACATGAGCAGGAAGGTAACGCCCGCAATCCCGGCAATGATGACCACCAGCCGGTCGAGCTGCTTTTGCAGCGGGGTCTTGTCGGCCTCGGTCTTGTTGAGCAGGTCGGCGATGTGACCCATCTCGGTGTCCATGGCGGTGGTGGTGACGATCATTTCGCCGCGACCGCGCGTGACCGAGGTGTTCATAAAGGCCATGTTGTGACGGTCACCCAGCGGCACTTCGGTCTTGTCGATGACCGCTTCGTCCTTGGATGACGCGACGCTCTCGCCGGTGAGGGCCGCTTCCTCGATCTCGAGCGTAGCCGTCACAAAGAGGCGCCCGTCGGCCGGCACACGGTTGCCGGCCTCCATGAGCACGATGTCGCCCGGCACCAGTTCTTCGGCGTCGACCTCGATCGCCTGGCCGTCGCGGCGCACGCGGGCGATGCTCTTCATCATCTTTTCCAGTGCGGCCAGGCTGGCCTCGGCTTTTGACTCCTGGCTGCGGCCCAACACCGCATTGAAAACAGTCAGACCGAGCAGCACCAATGTCGTGCCCAGTTGTTGGGTGAAGATCTGGTTGATGATGGCCGCCACTACCAGTAGGATTTGCATGAAATCCTTGTACTGGCGCAGGAAGGCCTGCCAGCCCGACTCCTTCTTTTTGGCGGCCAGCACGTTGCGGCCATATTTCTGCAGCCGCGCCTGTGCCTCGGCTGCGCTCAAGCCTTTGGCCGGATCGACCTGCAGCTCGCGCGCAACCTCATCGGCCGTCAGGGCATACCATGTTTTTTGATTTGTCGATGATTCCGGCATCGTCTCTGCCTTTCAAGACGTTTCTCATGCGGAAATCCGCCCCACCACCAGGAATTTCCGCGGCACAAAGGAGTCCGCCACCCAAAACTGATCGCAAGATCCACATGTACTGGTTGCCAATGTTCCACTTTGTATGGCAAGCAGACGGTTACAGGTTCATTCTGCGATCAGTTTAGGGGCGGACTCCTCTGTCTTTATTGAGCTGTGGCGAGCAGGATGATCACCTGCCCTTTTTCGTTCAGCAAGTGCAGCTTCGGCTCGACGTCGTCCAGCTTGTAGCTCTTGACCGCTTGCAGGTTGGTCAAGAAGACCGTCTCCTGGGCCATGACGTCCTCGGCACACGCCATCATCGTGGTGGCCAGCGGGCCAGGGATCGTCAGTGACGTGCCCGCCACCTGATAGGCTCCGCTGTAGGTGTTGCAGCCAGCCGAGCCGCTGATCACATTGTCGGCACCGAAGTTGGCCGTCAGCGTGGTATCCTTGAGGACGTTGGTCATCCCGGTTGTGTTCTTGGGATCGGCGTAATCGGTGGCCTGCCATTGGGTGCCGGCCAGCGGGTTGTCTGTCGCGGCGCAGGCGCCTTTGAGGGTCGACACGCTGCTGGCGTTGACGTAGTTGGCCGTGCCCACGCCGTTGAGCATGTACCACTGGCTGCTGCCATAATCGGCCAGAACGCCCACCTCATACTCACCGGCGGGAATTTCGCCGCTGGGCTGACCGCTGGCCAGGGTATTGGACGTATACGCCGGTGCCGGCGCATCCAGCACGGCCGTGCATTGACCCGGCTCGAATACCGTCGTGTCGGGCACAACGTTGTAAATATCAGGGTTGACTGTCGGCGTCGCCGGGCTGGACACCTGCGTGGCCGGCACACAACCCGCCACCGCCAGAACCACCACGACCGCCATCACGAAAGCCAATCTGCTACGCATACGAATCTCCAGATGTATTTTTCACCTGTTGACAAAAGTCGCCACCAGACGCCTATTGCGCGCATCTGGAAGCAACACCGGCAGTGTCAGCAGTCCAACCATCATACTGCCAATTATGGAGCACGCAGTCTGGGCCACAAGAACCTCACAGGCTGAACAGGTCTACGCGATCAAGTGTCCCCCCACCGCGCAGACCTGCCCACCCCTACTCCCTACTCCGTACTCCCTACCCCGCACTCCTAATACTGCCCCGAAT
>JAYRNS010000752.1:0-3010 GCA_041912075.1 Anaerolineae bacterium | reverse complement strand
GCCAAAGCGGTGTCTGACGACTCGACCGCCGGTGCCGGCGGTGACCTCGGCTGGTTCGGGCGCGGCCGCATGGTCAAAGAATTCGAAGACGTGGCCTTCAGCCTCGAACCAGGCCAGGTGAGCGACGTGGTGGAGACGCAGTTTGGCTACCACATTATCAAGGTGCTGGAGAAAGACCCGGCCCGCCCGCTGGAAGGATCGGCACTCGACAGCAAACGCAGCCAGGCCTTCGAGGAGTGGCTGCAGAAGCTGCGCACGTCCGCACAGATCGTGCGTTCGTGGAGCACCGACAAGCTGCCGCCAACGCCTCTCCCGCGCGTCGCAACCAGCCAGTAGCGATCCTTAACTAAATCGATCCATCACCACAAAAACACACAAGGCACAAAGAAAACAAAAACTCTTTGTGCCTTGTGGGTTTTTGCGGTTGGTTCCTGATGCTCAGCCCGCTTGCCGCCCATTGGACCCCAGGCGGTGGGCTTCCAGAACGTTGGGCAGGCGTTCGATGCGCGTCAGCAGCCGGCTGAGCTGGACGGCGTTGCTGATTTCCAACGTGGCGGTGATGACGGCCATGTTGTCTTTGAGACCCGTGCGCGCCTGGGCCTCGCGCATATTGACCTTTTCGTCGGCCACCAGGTTGGCGATGTCGCGCAGGAGACCGCTGCGGTCGAACGCACTCACGCTGATGCTCACCGGGTAGGTGTGTTCGGTCCCGCCCCATTCGACAAAAATCAGGCGTTCCGTGTCTTTCAAGGCCAGCATGTTGGGACAGTCACGCCGGTGGATCGACACGCCGCGTCCGCGGGTGACGTAACCGATGATGTTTTCGCCTGGCAGCGGTTTGCAGCACAGCGCCTGATGCGTCAGCAGTCCTTCGACGCCGGAAACGTGAATGCCCTGGATATCGCGCGGCCGGCCCTGGTCGCTGCCCGGTTTCATGACAATCGCCGTGTCGTCGGTCGGTCGGTCGATGTCCATCACTTTGCTGGCGATGTGTTGGGCGTTGATGTCACCGGCGCCGATGGCCGCCAGGAAATCTTCGACTTTGTCGATCCCGAACAGTTTGGCGACGGCTTCGTAACTGGTGGGCTGGATGCTCAGACGGCGCAGTTCCTTGTCCAGGATGTCGCGTCCTTCGGCGATATTCTCCTGCCGGTCCTGTTTGCGGAACCACTGGCGGATTTTGGTGCGGGCGCGCTGCGTGGCCACGTAACCCAAGTGAGGGTTGAGCCAGTCGCGACTGGGACCACCGCGTTTGGTCGTCAGGATCTCGACCTGATCGCCGCTGACCAGGTGGTGATCGAGCGCCACCAGCTTGCCGTTGACACGTGCACCCCGGCAGCGGTGCCCCACTTCGGTGTGCACCTCGTAGGCAAAATCGATCGGTGTGGCCCCCTTGGGCAGGTCGATGACGTCGCCGCGTGGGGTGAAGGCGTAGACCCGGTCCTGGAAGACGTCAGTCTTGAGCGCGTCGACGAACTCCTCGGCTCCACTCACCTCCTGACGCCAATCCATCAACTGGCGCAGCCAGGCGATCTTGTTTTCGAACTCGATATCGCGGCGGGTGGTTTGTTCTTTGTAGCGCCAGTGGGCGGCAATACCATATTCGGCGGTGCGGTGCATTTCGGGGGTGCGGATCTGAACTTCGAGCGGCCTTCCGCCCGGACCTACCACCGCCGTGTGCAGCGAGCGGTACTGGTTTTCCTTGGGCGTCGCAATGTAGTCGTCGAACTCGCCTGGAATCGGGCGCCAGAGGCTGTGCACGACACCCAGCGCGGCGTAACATTCCTTTGGGTCCTGAACCAGCACCCGCACACCCTGGGCATCGTAGATCTGGTCGAAATCGACCCCTTTGCGCTGCATTTTGCGCCAGATGCTGTAAATGTGTTTGGGACGTCCCGAAATGGTGGCCTGGATGCCCAACTGGTGCATCTCTCGTTCCAGCGTGTTGACGACCAGGATGACGGCACGTTCACGCTCGGTACGGCGCTGGTCGATCGCGCGGGCGATTTGTTTGTACGTCGCCGGTTCCAGGTAACGAAAACTCTGGTCTTCCAGTTCCCACTTGATCTGCCAGATGCCCAGCCGGTTGGCCAGGGGCGCGTAGATCTCCAGTGTTTCGCGCGCAATTCGTTTGGCTTTGTGTTCGGGCAGCGCACCCAGGGTGCGCATGTTATGCAGCCGGTCAGCCAGCTTGATGAGCACCACGCGAATGTCGTCCACCATCGCCAGAAACATCTTGCGCAAGGATTCGGCCTTGGCGTCGGCCATCTTCTCCTGCGCGCGGGTCAGCTGTTTGATCTGGTCCAGTTTGGTGACGCCGTCGACCAGCTTGGCCACTTCGGTTCCGAATTCTTTTTCCAGGGTTTCGAGCGTGATGTCGGTATCTTCAGCGACGTCGTGCAGCAGGGCGGCCGCAATCGTCGCCGCGTCAAGCCGCATCTCGGCCAGGATGGCCGCCACTGCCAGCGGGTGGAACATGTAGGCTTCACCCGATGCGCGGCGCTGGCCATTGTGCGCTTCGTCGGCCCGCCGGTAGGCGCGCTCGACCAGCTCACGGTCCTGGGGTGCCTGGTCTCTGGGCAACATGGACAGCAGACCTGCCAGGTCGACCGGTCCGGCATCTTTATTGTCGCTCATGCTCATAGGGTACCTCTCGCGCCGCATCGGTGCGCGCAGCGTGTACAGAACCAAACCAGGGATGGCAAAGGCGCCGAACACGGCGCCGTGATTGGCATTATAACCCAGGGCCCGGTATCGCGCAATCTGGGGCCGCAAGCCTCGCTTGCGCCCTGGAGTGTCGCCACCGGCACTGAGGTGTGTGCCCGCTCGACTCCCGCGATCGCGCCGGGCTGCCGCACTCCAGAGTGGGCGGTGGGTGTTCTCATGCAAAAGCGGCAGCCACGCTGCCGCACTCCAGAGTGGGCGGCGGGTGTTCTCACGCAAAAGCGGCAGCCACGCTGCCGCACTCCAAATCAGCCGGCTATTTGCGCCTTCGCGACTCCTATTCGTG
>JAYRNS010000751.1:0-4523 GCA_041912075.1 Anaerolineae bacterium | reverse complement strand
GTGGGGCGGGGGGGTTGGGGTCGGGGGGGTGGGGGTTGGGGGGGGGGGACCTGGGCATGCGCCTCAACCCCTGGCCCCCATCCCCTAACCCCCAGCCCCTCATCTACCAGTTCTTGACGAAGATGACGTTGAAGGAGTTGTGGAACAGCGTATTGCCGCCTTCACCGGGGGCACACTCGGCCTCGTCGGTGAAGTTGGAATGCAGCGGGCGAGCAATGTCGCTGCCGGAGGGATTCGAACCGTCAGTGGTGGCATAGACGGCATACTCGGCGCCCTTCCACATGACAAACTCGAAACGTCCCGGTCCTTTGGCCCCGCTGACGGCACGGTCCAGCACTTCACCAATGCTGTTGGCCGGCGTTTGTACGAAGGTGATACCGTCCACCGGGTTGCCCGCCGCATCGACGACGGTGCCAAACACGTTGTGCATGCCCTTGTTCTCGCACGGTGTCAGGCGGCGCATCTCGCGGATGGTGTACTGCTGCGAAGGTTTAGCAGCCGGGGCGGCGGATTTCGCCGCCGGGCTGGCAGCCTGGGCCGCTGGTGCGGCAGCGGGTGCCGCAGCGGCAGCTCGTACCGGTGGACGCGTCGGCGGCGGCAGCGGCGTAGGTGTCGCCGTGGGTTCCGGTGTCGCCGTCGGAGGCGGTGTCACCGTGGGGGTGGCCGTGGGTTCCGGGGTATCGGTTGGCACCGGTGTCTCGGTCGGCGGTGGTGTCCAGGTCGGCGTCGGCGGGATCTCCGGCTGCTGCTGGACCATGGCCAGCGATTCACCCTGGGCAAACACCGCCGGGGCCGTTCTGCCCAGGGTACGCTGGACACTGTCCTGCGTGATCGACACGATACGCCGTGCACTGCTGGTCGGCTGCTGGCTGATGGCCGAAAACAGCGTCACTGGGACGGCAATGCCGCACAACCAGATAAAGAGCAGCACGATGGCCCACACCCGCAGCTTGGTTCCCCGGCTGCGCGTCCTGTACCATGTGCCAAAGTTGTCCACCGCCTGCCCCAGGCCCCAAACCGCACCCATCACACCACCCGGTGCGGCCGTCTCAGCAGCCGTCGGGCGTGCGGCCGCGGCGGGTGGTCGTGGCGCAGGTGCCGCCGCGACGGTGGCCGCCGCGGCGGCCATGGCGACGCCGGTGGCCGGCCGGCCGGCCGGTGTCACGGTCTCGGTCCCACGTGCCTGTACCAGCCGGGTGTCGGTTTGGTACAGCCGGCGGCTGAGCGCGCGGCTGATGTTGAGCGCCAGACTGGGGTAACGCAGGATCAGGGTCTCGAAATCAGTCCGGTCGAGCGCCCACAGGTCGACGTCGGTTTGGGCTACGGCCGAAGTGCTGTGCGGTTCACCGGACAGCAGCGAACGTTCGCCAAAGAAGTCGCCGCTGTGCAGCACGGCCAGCTCGAGTGCTTTGCCGCTTTCGATCGAATTCAGCGCCACGCGGCCGGTTTCGATCAGGTACAGCGAGCTGCCCGGTTCGTTCTGCACAAAGACGGTCTCACCACGGCGGTAACGCTCGGGCCGCAGATATTTGGACACGTCTTCGAGCTGCTGGCTGGTCAGGCCGGTAAAAAGCGGCAGCCGGCGCAGGTGACGGTCGACGAAGCGCTCGTCGGCGTCGGCCAGCCGGGCGGCCAGCGCCCGGCTAATGGCCATACTCAACGCCGGGTGGCGCGCCATCAAGGCCTCGAAGTCCTGGCGGTACAGCACCCACAGGTTGCAGTCGTTGATCGTGCGTGCGTTGACCGCGCTGGGACGCCCGGTCAACAGCGCCATTTCACCAAAGAAACCACCCGGCCCCACACGCGCCAGGACGTCATCAGGTGAATCGAGGGCTGACGACAGCTCGACGTCACCACTGTCCACCAGGTACATCGCCTCGCCAGCGCTGCCCTGCCTGAAGACGACCTCACCCTTGGGCACGTGCTGCAGCAGCAGCCGGTCGGCCACGGCACGCAGCACATCGTCTGGCACACCGGCCAGCAGCGGCATAGCCGCCAGGCGGCGCAGGGCTTCGTTCTTGTCGGCCGCCGACAGGGTGGCCCGCACGTGGCGGCTCAAGGCCGTGCGCAGCTCGGGTATCACCGAACACAGCGCCTCGAAGTCCGCCCGCGGCAGGAACCAGAGCAGCGTATCCTGTACGGCACGCGCTTCCTCGATTTGCGGCTTGTCCGCCAGCAAAGCCATCTGCCCGGCAATGTCGTTGGGGCCCAGCTCGACAAAACTGTCCGCTGTCCCCACCTGCAGTGCACCCTGTTCGACAACGTACAGACCGGCACTCTTTTGGCCCGGCCGGTACAGCACGTCACCCTGGGCCGTCTGCAGTGCCTGCAAGTGTCCGGCTACCTGTGCGAGCTGAGCCGCGGTCAGGCTGTCGAAACCGGGCACCTCCGCCAGCCGTTGGCTGAGGTAACTCTCCATCTGCACGAGATGACCGCCAAAACCCTGGCTCAAATGGATGCCCAGCTGCGGGCTTTGAGCGATCAACGTCTCCAGATCACTACCGGCCAGCGACCACAGTTCGACATTGGCAATGGCCACGGCCGAGGTCGTGCGCGGGCGGCCGAGAAACAGGTCGCTTTCGCCCAGGATGCTGCCGGCACCGAGATTGGCCAGGACGGCGATGCCCGGTGCGGCGATGCGCACCCAACCCGATTGGATCAGGTAAAGTGCAGTGCTGGCGTCACCCTGCTCGAAGATCGGCTGGTCGCGCGTAAACTGCTCCACGCGCAGTCGCGCACTAATCGCTTCTTTTTCCGCATCGGTCAGATAAACAAACAGGGGTGCATCTTGTATCAAACTCGATTTCACAAACTACCATCCTCCTGACTTGACCCGCATGGTCAGCCGCAGCCATGGGCCGCGGCTCACCACGTGCGCTGGAACACCACTTCGTAGGAGTAGTGGAAGCGGCACAGGTGGTTTTCGGCGATGAGCTGTGTGCATTCGGCCTCGGAACCACAGTAGCCGGCACCCATCAGCTCGGGAATTGGAATCTCCTCATCCCGCACACTCATCGATCGTGTGACTTCGCTCGTCACAGCGCCCTTCGTCGGGTCTGAAATGACCAACAATTGGTCACCATTCTTGAAAATATCGAACTGTCCCCAGCCCTGGCCACTGGTGCCCTGGGCAAAGGGCGAATCTTTGCTGCCGGAAACGGTCGTCTCGCCAGACGCATACACCCGCTGCACGACCGCACCGTTGATCGGGGCCCCACCGGCATCGATGACCTGCACAAAAAAGTTGTGGTTGCCCATGCAGCCACCGTTTTCATCGATGGTCAGCAAGCGCGATTTGACCACACGATAATCGACCGCCGGCTTAGGCGGCGCGGTGGGTGGCACCGGCGTCGGCGGCACCCGTACGGGTGTCGCGGTGGGGGGGCGCTTCGTGGCGGTGGGTGCGGGCGTAGGTGTTTCGGTGGGCAGCGTCGTTGCCGTGGGCGTGGCCGTGCTGGTCGCCGTGGGTTCCGGCGTTGCCGTGTGGGTGGGCAGCGGTGACGGTGTACTGGTCGGTGTCGCCGTGGCCACAAAGAGCGCCATTTCGTCGGTGTTGCTGCCCATGGCCATCGCCAGAACAATCAAGGACCGCGTTTCTTGCTCGTCGCGCCCTTCATTTAGATATTTGTCTGCCACCAACCCTACCCACTGCGCCCGGTTGGGCAAGCCAAGCTCGTCCAGCCGTGCTTCGGCCGTCGCCAGGTCATGGTTGGTGATGAACGCCTGCGCCACCCGTACCGTGGCTGCTTCTTTTTCGTCCAGGCTCAAAGCTGGTGCCGCCGGTATCCCGGCACCGCAGCTGGTCACGCTGATGGCCAGGCTGAGAAGCAGGAGTAGGAGGGCCAGCCAACGTCGATTTCTGGGTGTCAAGCGCATTGCGCAAAAAGCAAGGGGCTTCGCCGGCCGAAAGGCGTACCCGCCTTCCGGTGACCCAGTTAGCCCCTTGGTTTCCTCCTGAGATGGTTTAGCGTCTTTCGCCAACCCCTGGTATAATCCGATGCCGAAGGTGGGACTCGAACCCACACGAGGTCATCCCTCAACGGTTTTTGAGACCGTCGCGTCTGCCTATTCCGCCACTTCGGCAGTAGATGGCGGCTCACGTCGTTCTATGAGAAAAAAACGCGCGCCGACGAAAGCGCTCGTTACCCTGTCGTGCGTCAGTATAGTGCAACTTGGACGATTCGTCAAGTCATGGATGAACAAGCCCTGGTAAAAGCCGCCCAACGTGGCGAGCTGCCCGCCTTCAACCGATTGATCCAGGAGTACCAGGGTCTGGCGTACAACGTCGCCTACCGCATGCTGAACGACCCGGATGCCGCAGCCGATGCCGTACAGGAGGCAGCCATCAAGGCCCATCGTGGCCTGGGCGGGTTCCGCGGTGGGTCGTTCAAGTCCTGGTTTATGCGTATCGTGACCAACAACTGCTACGACTGGCTGCGCGCACGGGGCCGCCACGGTACCAGCTCACTCGACGCCCTGGCCGAAGACCCCGACTACCATGCGACCCTTGTGCATCCCGGCCC
>JAYRNS010000750.1:0-1798 GCA_041912075.1 Anaerolineae bacterium | reverse complement strand
CGAGCTGGTTGCCAACGAGATGATCATGCTCGACGGGACGGGTGGACGTGATGTGGATTACGCCAGCAACTACGACAAAGATTCGAATTATTAGTACGTGCGTCAGCACTGATGTACTGCTGACCGCCCGTTGTTTTAGGAGTTTAGAACGTGGCCAGAGATAACGATTACGACAATGACATGGACCGCGGCGAAAGCAGCGCCGACAGCGACAGCCGGCCACCCCGTGGCCCCCGCCCGCGTGGTCCACGCCCGCCGGCCGGCGAAGGCCGCGGCGGTCCCGGTGGCCCGCGCCGTTTTGGTCCGCGCCGCCGCGTGTGCGCTTTCTGCGTCGACAAGGTCAAAGAGATCGACTACAAGCAGGCCGACCTGCTGAGCCGCTACATCACCGAACGCGGCAAGATCCGACCCCGCCGCAAGACCAGTACCTGTGCGCGTCATCAGCGCGCCCTGGCGGTGGCCATCAAACGCGCCCGCTACCTGGCGCTGCTGCCCTACACCGGCAGCATGCCGGCCGGCAACGACTAAGCGGGAACTGGTGTCGCCATGGCCAAACGCCAGCAAGAAGTACGCGAACCAACCAAAAAACAGGCTGCCTGGACCCGCCGCGACCGCGAACGTCGCCGGTGGATTCTGATTGGTCTCGGTATCGTCCTGGGTGCCGTGGTCGTCATCCTGGGAATCGGTATTTTCCAGCAGCTGATCCTGGAGCCGAACTCCCCGGTTGCTACCGTCAACGGCACCGGCATCATCACAAATGCCTACCAGGCGCGCGTCAAGTACGAGCGCAATCTCGAAGAGAACCAGCTTATCCAGTACCAGCAGCTGGAACAACAGTTCGATCCTGAGGGGACCAGCGGGTTCTTCACCAGCCAGATACAACAGCTGCAGCAGGACTTGAACAACCCCGAAACCTTTGGTCTGCGTGTGCTCGACGACATGATCGACGATATCCTGATCGGCCAGGAAGCGAACAAGCTCGGTCTGGCCGTCGACCCTACCGCGCTGCAAAAAGAGGTACAGCGGCAGTTCGGTTACGAACCGGACGCCACGCCCACCCCCATCACGACGCCGCCGGTGATCACTTCGACGCAGGTCATAACCAACGCCGCCGGCGTCACCGAGACCCAAGTGATCAGCGCGACCGCGACACCGATTCCAACACCGACACCATTCACCGAAGCTGAGTACCAGCGTATTTACAATGAGACGCTGGCCAACATCAAACAGGTGTCGGGGCTCAGTGAGGCCGATTTCCGTGCCATCATCAGTGCCCGCATGCTGCGCGACCTGGTCAAACAGTCAGTCACGGCGAACACGCCGGCGACGGAAGAGCTGATCCACGCCGCCCACTTCCTGGTGAGCGTCGGGCAGGATGCCAGTGCCGAGGAAAAAGCCGCCGCCGGTGCCAAAATCGACGCCGCTCTGCAGGAAATCAAGGACGGCAAGGACTTCGCCGAGGTGGCCAAAGCGGTGTCTGACGACTCGACCGCCGGTGCCGGCGGTGACCTCGGCTGGTTCGGGCGCGGCCGCATGGTCAAAGAATTCGAAGACGTGGCCTTCAGCCTCGAACCAGGCCAGGTGAGCGATGTGGTGGAGACGCAGTTTGGCTATCACATCATCAAGGTGCTGGAGAAAGACCCGGCCCGGCCGCTGGAAGGATCGGCACTCGACAGCAAACGCAGCCAGGCCTTCGAGGAGTGGCTGCAGAACCTGCGCACGTCCGCACAGATCGTGCGCTCGTGGAGCACCAACAAGCTGCCGCCAACGCCTCTCCCGCGCGTCGCAACCAGCCAGT
>JAYRNS010000749.1:0-6691 GCA_041912075.1 Anaerolineae bacterium | reverse complement strand
GTGCAGCCCCTTCTCGTCCAGGTTCACCCCTTTGCTTTGGGCATACTCCTGGATGTCCTTGAGACCGGCGACACCGGTGCTGGGTGGGGCAAAGGGGATCGTACCCACCACGCCCTCGGCGGCGTCACCCGCCAGCTTGACCAGATTTTCGTCAGCGCACCAGTTGAGACAAATGATCTGTGCCGGGATGCCGAGACTCTTGGCATTCTTGGCGGCCAGCGCGCCAGGACCGGAGGTGTTCTGGATGATAATGTAGTCAGCGGCGAAGTCCTTCACCTGGGTCAGCTCTGCGGTCAGATCGGTCGCGCCGCGTGGCATGGCCACTTCGAGCATCTCGATGCCGTTGGCCTGGGCAAAGGCCTGCCCGTCGGGCAGCGGCGACTTGCCGAAGGGGCTGTCATTGTACAGAAATGCCACCTTGGGCGCACCGCTTTGCCCCTTGGCCGCCCAATCCTGCAGCGCCCAGCGCAGCCCAATCACCATCTGGTCAGAGTAGGTGGTACCGATCAGGAAATTGTACGGGGCGTCGTTGATTGCCGCCAGGTTGGCCGAGTACGAGGCTGACATGAATGGTATCTTGTCGGCAGCGATTTTGGTGCGCAGCGCCTCGGTGTCACCGGTTCCCCACCCCTGGATGGCTGCGACCTTGTCCTGGGTGACGTACTGCGAGTAGAGCTGCTCGGCGTTGGGCACCTTGTAGGCGTAGTCGTTGGAGATCAGCTCGATCGTGTGGCCAGCCACACCGCCCTTGCTGTTGATCCAATCGACAAAGGCGCGCACCCCTTCGGCGTAGGGCACGCCCACATCGGCGGTGGCACCGGTCAGGTCGAAGATACCGCCGATTTTGACCGGCCCCTGGCCCTCCATGCTGGTCGGCCCGGCGTTGCCACCACTGTTGCACGCACTGAGTACCAGGCTCAGAATCAGCACGATTCCGAGCGCCATCCACCAACGGCTATGCAGTCTGTTCATCGTTCTCCTCCTTGATCATGGCTTGCCACCGTGCACGGGACGGTGGGACAGAAAGTAGGTCACAGCTCCTGCTGTGACAACAACGCTGACGAATGCACGTCGCACGATCCACGAACCCACGCGAATCGCGGCGGCGGCTGACAAGAGACCGCTTCGTGGTCGAGGACGTCGTCACAGCGGGAGCTGTGACCTACAAACTACATACTTCCCGCCTTCGTGATCAATAACTGAACGGCCACAAGCGGAAATAATCCTTCACGTTGCGCCACAGCTTTGCCAGTCCTTCGGGCTCGAAGATCAGAAAGAGAATGATCACCAGCCCAAAGAAAGCCTGCTGGATGAATGGAATCAGCTGGCCGATCGCCGGCACCGCGGCACCCAACCCGCGGCCCAGGTTGGTGATCACGGCCGGCAGCAGGGTCATAAACGCCGCGCCGTAGATCGACCCCGACACCGAACCCAGACCGCCGATGATGATCATGGCCAGAAACAAAATCGAGGTCTCGATCGTGAAGCGTTCCCAGGAAATGATCGTGGTGTAGTTGGCCGTCAGGGCACCGGACAGTCCAACAAAAAATGACGATACGGCAAACGCCAGCACCTTGTACTGAAAAACATTGACCCCCATGACGCCGGCCGCGATATCCTGGTCGCGAATCGCCACAAAGGCGCGCCCGACACGCGCCCGAAACAGGTTGACCGCAAACAGCGCCGTCAGCCCTGCCATGATGACCGACACCCAGTAGAAACCAAACTGCGTATTCAGCGGAATGCCAAACAGTACGGGCGTCGGAATCACCAGCGCCTCGACACCGCCCGTCACCGCGTCCCAATGCGTAATCACCCACTCGATGATCTGCTGGGCGGCGAGGGTGGCAATGGCCAGGTAAAGGCCCTTCAACCGCAGGGAAGGGATACCAAACACCGCGCCCACCGCCGCGGTGACGATCGACGCCACCGGCAGCGTCAGCCAAAACGGGAGGCCCAGCCGCAGTGCCAGCAGACCCGCCGTATAGGCGCCGACTGCCATGAACGCCCCCTGCCCAAGGGAAATCTGCCCGGTAAAGCCAACCAGGATGTTCAGCCCGATCGCACCCACGGCGGCAATCGCAATCTGGTTGGCTAACGTCAGGTAGTAATTGTCGGCCAGGAATGGAAATATCACCAAAAACGCCAGCAGCACCACCAGCCGCACCTTTTGCGCGGGTGTCCGCCGCAAAGCCGTATCCTGCTGGTACGTCGTATGAAATACGCCTGATTCCATCCTTCACCTCAGCACATCACATCTGCCGGCTCATATGCCGGCTGACGCACCCATCGCCGGGACCACACGCTCAAAACGCCATTCGCGGCCAACCCCTCCGCGGTCACCCATCAAACACGCTCGATCCGCTCCTCACCAAAGAGCCCGTACGGGCGCACCATCAGGATCAACACCAGGACGATAAACGGGAGCACCTGGCTCAATCCGGCACCCACATAGCCCGCCGTGTACGCCTCCAGCAGCCCGATAATGAGCCCACCCACGATGGCACCGGGGATGCTGTCCAACCCGCCGAGGATGACCACCGGGAAAACGCGCAGCCCAATCCCCGCGACTGCGGCGCTGACGCCGACAATGTTGGCAACCAGGATGCCGGCAATCGCGGCGGTCACCCCGGCAATGGACCAGGCCAGGGCAAAAATCCGTTTGACGCTGATCCCCATGCTGAGCGCAGCCTGCTGGTCGTCGGCGACGGCACGCATGGCGATACCATCGCTGGACCGGCGGAAGAAAAGGGTAAAAGCAACCAGCAGCAGCGCCGCCACCCCAATCGCCACCAGGCGGTCGCTGGGCACTACCGCCCCCAGAATCGTCACATCCTGCGTTGGAATAAATTCGGGGAAACTCTGCGGCGCGGTGCCCCAAATGGCAAACACCACCGCGCGCATGACACTGGCGAGGCCAATCGTCACCATAATCACCGAGATGATCGGTTCACCCACCAGCGGCCGCAAAATAAAGCGCTCGATCACGACGCCCAGCAGGACGGCTACCAGCAAGGTCAGCAGTACACCCACGGTCCAGGGCAGACCGACGCCAGCGATCAGGCCGTAGGCGAGATAGGCACCCACGAGCAGAAACTCACCTTGGGCGAAGTTGATCACGTCGCTCGATTTGTAGATCAGGACAAAACCAAGCGCGACCAGGGCATAGATCGCCCCGGTGGTCAGGCCGGTCAGCGTGAGTTGTATGAATTTATCCATCGGCATGTGCTCCTCACTGGCTGCGGATGGCGACTGGAAGTCGCGGCTACGCAGACGAAGCCCGACCGGGCCGGGCGGGGGGGTCGAGTGATTCGATGTGCAGCCGTGTGCGCAGCAGGGCCGTGCGCCCGTCCTGGTAGGTGATCATCGTTTCCACGTCCAGGTGATCCTCTTGACCATACAGTGCATCGACGATGTCAACGTAACGCTGGGCCACGAAGGCGCGCCGCACCTTGCGCGTGCGCGTCAGCTCGGCATCGTCGGCGTCGAGCTCCTTGTGCAGCAGCAGGAAGCGCCGGAGGCGGGCCGCAGCCGGGAGATCGGCGTTCGACTGCTCGACGTGGGCGCGTACCAGACGGTAGACCTCCGGCTTCTGCGCCAGGTCGGTGTAGGTCGTGTAGGCAATCTGCTGGCGTTCGGCCCATTTGCCAACGTTGGCGAAGTCGATGTTGATCATGGCACTGATGTACGGCCGGTCACCGCCAAATACGACCGCCTCCTTGACGTACTGGCTGAACTTGAGCTTGTTTTCGACGAACTGCGGGCTGAAGGTGGTGCCGTCGTGCAGGGTCATCACGTCTTTGGCCCGGTCGATCACCACCAGGTGGCCTTCGTCGTCGAAATAGCCGGCATCACCGGTATACAGCCAGCCGTCGCGAAAGGCTTCGGCGGTCGCCTCGGGGTTGTTGTAATAGCCACTGGCCACGGCCGGGCTGCGGGCGACGATTTCGCCGCTGTCGAGAATGCGGATGTCGGTTTCGGGAATTGGCCGCCCGACGGTTTGAAACTTGACATCGCCGTCGCGGTGGACGACGGCAATGCCGTTGATCTCGGTTTGTCCGTAGATCTGTTTGAGATTGACCCCCAGCGCATGGTAGAATCGAAAGACATCAGGTCCTAACGCGGCACCACCGGTGTAGCAGCGTTTGGTGCGCCGCAGGCCCAGCTTGTCCTTCAACATCTGGAATACGAGCAGGTCGGCCAGTCGATAGCGCACGCGCAGCCCCAACCCTGGTGGTTGCTTGCGAAACCGCATGTCAGCCATCACGTACCCGGTGCGCAGCGCCCAGTCGTACAGCCAGCGCTTGAGCCGGCTGCTGTCCTCGATCTTGACCTGGACCTGGCTCAGCATGTTTTCCCAAATGCGCGGCGGGGAAAACATGACGCGTGGGCCGATCTCGCGGATGTTCTCCTGCACGGTTTCCGGTTCCTCTGGAAAATTGATCGTAAAACCGATCGTGAGCCCGCAGCTCATTGCCATCATCTGTTCGCCGATCCAGGCCAGGGGCAGAAAGCTGACGAACTCGTCATCTGCAGTCAGCGGGTCGACCGCCATCAGGTTTTGACCCATCTTGATCATGCTGCGGTGGGTCAGCATGGCCAGCTTGGGCTGGCTGGTAGTGCCCGATGTCGTGCACAAGATCGCGATGTCTTCACCGCGGCCCTGGGCGACCAGCGTTTCGAACGTGCCGGGGTGTAGGCCGGCATAGTCGATGCCAAGCCTCTCGACCGTGGCAAAATCGAGCAGAAACGGCTTGGTGTACTGGCGCAGACCGCGTGGGTCGTAGTAAATGACATAAGCCACCTGGTTCTGCAGCCGGTCCCACATGTCCAGAATTTTGTCGACCTGCTCCTGGTCCTCGACGACGATGAATCGCACGTCGGCGTGTAGGATGATGTAGGCAACTTCGTCGACGATCGCATCCTGATAGATGCCTACGCTGCGCCCACCAGCGGCCTGCGCCGCCAGCTCAGCGTATAACCACTCCGGGCGGTTGTCGCCGATAATGGCAATCGTGTCGCCTGGCTGAAAACCGAGGCTGCATAATCCCAGGCAGACATTGCGCACGTGATCGGCGTAGGTTTGCCACGTCGTCGCCTGCCAGATTCCAAACTCCTTTTCGCGCAGCGCGACCTTCAGCTCGCCATACTGCGCGGCCCGTTCGAGCAGGAGCTGCGGGAAGGTTTCAGCCATTGCCTGCCTGTGATGCTTTCACGATCTTTGCGGCCCGGCCTGCGCTTTTGAGAAGGGCACTCACAGATGCACCCTCGTGCCGTGCGCATCGCCGAGGTAGGCGCGGACCACTTCGGGATTGTGTTTGACCTCGTCCGGCGTACCTTCGGCCAGTTTGACGCCGAAATCCAGCACCGCGACCCGATCGCTGATGTCCATCACCACGCCCATGTCATGCTCGATCAAGATCACGGTGACGTCGCGTTCTTCGTTGATGTCAAGGATGAAGCGCGCCATGTCTTCTTTTTCTTCGACGTTCATACCCGCCATCGGTTCATCGAGCAGCAGCAGTGCCGGCTCCAAAGCCAGCGCGCGTCCCAGTTCTACGCGCTTCTGCAGCCCGTAGGACAAGGTACCAACCGCTTTTTTGCGAATGTGCTCGATTTCAAGAAAATCGATGATGTCCTCCACCACCTGGCGATGACGGATTTCTTCCTTCTGGGCGAGCCGCCAGAACAGGCCGCACGCCAGGACGCCGCTTTTCATGTGGACGTGCCGGCCGAGCATCAGGTTGTCGAGCACGGTCATGTGGCGAAAGAGTTCGATATTCTGAAACGAGCGCGCAATACCGAGGCGCGCAATCTGGTGGGGTCGCAGGCGCGTGGTCTCGCAGGCCGTGCCAGTGGCGTCGCTGAAGACGATGCGGCCGCTCTGCGGGTGGTAAAGACCGCTGATACAGTTGAGAAGTGAAGTCTTGCCGGCACCATTGGGGCCAATGACAGCCACGATCTCGCCTTGACGCACGTCAAGGCTGACCTTGGAGATGGCCGTGACGCCGCCAAAGCTCAAACTGACGTCTTCTACGTTCAAGACAGACCGGCGACGGTTGTCGACGAGGTTGGCAGGCAAAGTGGCCACGGAAACATCCTTTCCGGTTAGCCCACATGTACTAGACGCGCGACAAACGCGCAGGTGTAGCCTTGGAAACGGTTTGAGCGGTAGTGAGGTTGGTGCTGGAATTGTAGCGAGATCGACGCGTCTGGCAAATTTGCATGGGGCGCAGCCGTTACGATGAGGTTTCAAACCCGTCTTTGGTCGGATGCACCGGGGCTGGTATAATGACCCGACCACGATCGAACGGAGAAAGGCATGGTTCGAGTTCTGTTTGTTTGCCTGGGCAACATCTGCCGCTCACCGATGGCCGAGGGGGTATTTGGCCACCTCGTCGCCCAGGCCGGTCTGTCCGAACAAATCAGCGTCGATTCCGCCGGCACTGGCTCCTGGCACGTTGGCGAACCACCCCATCCCGGCACACGCCAGGTCCTCCACCAGCACGGTATCGCCCTCGACAGCACGGCCCGCCAGGTAGACCAGGCTGACCTGCGCACGGCCGATTACGTCATCGCGATGGATGGCGAGAATGTACGTGACCTGCGGCGCCTGGACCGGCAGGGGCTGCTCGACGGCAAGCTGCGCCGGCTGCTCGATTTTGCACCGCCCGGTGGGCCGCGTGACGTG
>JAYRNS010000748.1:0-2591 GCA_041912075.1 Anaerolineae bacterium | reverse complement strand
TAACCTCTTAAGAACCGGCCGGCTGAGAGATTGGTTTTGAAGCACACGCGAAGCCGCGAAGATCGCGAAACAGTCTGAAGTTGCATCTTCTTCGCGGCTTGGTGGCTGCGCGTGAGGTCGGTTCGGCTCTTGGAAACGGCTTCTCATCCATCGAACGGGCCGGTCGTGATGACCGCTATTGCGCCAGATAGCCTTGCGCTTCGGCCACCTGGGCGGCGGTTACCAGACCACCGAGTTGGGTCAGGAAAGCGTCCTGTGAAGCGTAGGGCCGGCCGGCGATGAGCTGCTCGGCGATGGTCGCGTCAACGCCGGGCAGCTGCTGCAGCGTGGCGGCGTCGGCCTGGTTCACGTCCACCGGCACGTAGACGTACTTCTCATACTCCGCCACCACGGCATCCCCAACGTATTTGCCGATCTCGCGCCGGAACTGCTGGATGCTGACGTAGGGCCGGTACTCCAGGAACTCACGCACCATGCGGCTGGAAAAGCCGGGGATCGCCTTGAGGTAATCGTCACCGGTGGCGGTATTGAGGTTGAGTTTGGTGATGCTGGTTTGTGTCACAGCCGTCGTCGGCGTTGCGGCGGCCGTCGTGGGCTCAACCGCCACGGCGGTTGGCTCGGCTGCGGCGGCTGTGGGTTCGGCAGGAGCCGTTGTAGGCTCGGCCGCGACAGCGGTCGTAGGTGCCGCGGCGGCGCTCGTCGGCGCGGACACGGCGCCAGAGCCGGTGCTGCCGCAGGCCGCCAGCAGGAGCGCCACGGTCAGCAGGGACGTCCCGATGAGAAGCTTGCTCTTTTTCATTGATACCTACACACCTTTCATCCCATGATTTCACAAAAGCGCAGCCGTCCACACGGCTGCCCATGGCAAGCAGTGTCGCGTCGGCTTGTTCAGGAGATATTAAGATTGTGTGTAGATTATCTTTTGAGCTTATCGGCGTACTTCTGCCGGAACTTGGCCACCTTCGGCGCGATGATGACCCGGCAGTAGCCCTGGGTGGGGTTGCGGGCGAAGTATTCCTGATGGTAGTCCTCGGCGGGATAGAAGACGGTGAAAGGGGCCACTTCGGTGACGATCGGGCGGCCCCAGAGGTTGGCCGCATTCAGCTCACGGATGATCTCTTCGGCGAGGGATTTCTGCGCCGGGCTGTGGTAGAAGATCGCCGAGCGGTACTGCGGCCCGATGTCGTTGCCCTGGCGGTTGAGCGTCGTGGGGTCGTGGATCGTGAAAAAGACTTCGAGGATCTCGCGCAGACCGGTCACGGCTGGATCGAACGTCACCTGGACGACTTCGGCATGACCGGTACGCCCGCCACAGACGGCTTCGTAGCTGGGGTGGGCAACGTGGCCGCCGGCGTAACCGGAGACGACGTCGGTGACGCCGAGCATCTGGTCGTACACCGCTTCCAGGCACCAAAAGCAGCCGCCGCCGAGGGTAATCGTTTCGTGCTGGCCGGCACCGGCCGGCGTTACCAGGTTTGTCATCTCAGTTTGTCTCCTTGAGCCATGCCATCAACCTGAAAGGCCCAGCAAGGCCAGGCTGTGGTGAATTCTACCATAGCAGGGTTATGTTGTCTATTCGATAACACCTTCAGCGGGGATTGGCTGAGGGTGTTTTTGTTTTGCCTCTTGCGTAAATAGGTGGGGTTTGGTATAATCCACATTAGAACAAAGGTTCTATTATAGATCGACGTGGAGGGCACCATGGCCAATTATACCTGTTGTGTCTGCGGCAAACCGTGCGGGGCGGATTACCGGATCGTGGGGCACGTCATCGACGGCTGGCCGCACGAGCTCCCGCGCAACGTGGCGGTGCACCGGGCGTGCGCACCGCAGCTGCCGAGCACCGAGTTCGGCCGCCAGCTGGCAGCAGTCATGGCTGCACCCGCTGGATCGGCCCGGCACTGAGCGGGGAGGTGGTGTCATGTTGCGGGACATGGCCGAGCGATGGGGATGGGCACTGCTGCTGGGGTGCATCGTTGCGCTGAGCCTGGCCGGCTGTGCGGTGCAGCCATCACCGCAGGACTACGCTGAAGCACAGGCCATCGAGCAGCGCACGGCCGACGAGGCGGCACAGGCTGCGCTCGAACGGGCGCAGGCCCAGGTCGAGCTGCATGCGGCTGAGGACGCGCGGGCCGCGCGCACGGCGCGTTACGTGTTGGTGGACCTGGGGCTTGGTCTGGGCGCCCTGGTCCTGCTGGTGGGTGGGGCGCTGGCGGCGGCGACCTGGCTGCACAAGCAGGCGTCCACGGTGTACCCCAACGCGGCCGGCCAGTTTCCCCTGATCATACAGCGCGACCGCCTGACGGGCGAAACGATCGTACACGACCCATCGCGCATGCTGGGGCCGGCCGCGATCTACAGCAGCCAGGACCGGGTACGGCGCTGGGTGCGGGCCGAGCCAGCCGCACTAAACGCACCGGTGGCGACCGATCACCTGACCCAGGCCCGCATCACGAGCCAGGCACAGGCCGCAGGGCTGCTGGTGGCGGCGACGCGCGGCAGTGCCGCGCCCCCGGCGCGGCCGATGGGCGAAGCGGGGGCGCGCCAGGCGGTTGGTGATCAGGCACTGCCGCGGGTGCCCGGGGGCGAGG
>JAYRNS010000747.1:0-2016 GCA_041912075.1 Anaerolineae bacterium | reverse complement strand
GGCCTTCAACCTGGTTCTGGATGTCATGTCGCTCCTGGGTGCCTCAACCTTGGGTGCGATGTGGCCATCGATCCTGGTCAATGGGGTCATCCTGGTGTACGTGCTGCGGCCGGCGACGCGGAAGGCGTTTGAGGGGGAGTAGGGAGTAGGGGTGACATGAGGAGTGCCATTTATGGCGCCGCATCGGAAGCGTGGGGTCTATGGGGCGATTACTTGGGAACGGATTGCTGTCAACGAGGGTAGGACCGTGTCCCGCCCTTGGGGAACGGATTTGGGCGGTGATACGCGATTGGTTGATTCGCTGCTCCCATTCGTTGATGGCCGCGATGGCCGCGCCAGGAACGGAATGATCGGATTCGATCAATAATGGCACACGCCGCAGATGTGGCAGAGGTCCTCGGCCTGGCCGGGGCGCATCAGGCCTTTGTCGGACCGCCAGCGCGTCAGTTTGGCGATGTCGTCGTGGGCGAAGGGCTGTTCGTGCCCCAGCTCGGTCACGGTGCGCATGATCTGCGCGGCCTGTTCGAGCTTTTCGAGCTTGAGGTAGGCCTCGAAAGGGGTTTTGGCGACGGTGACCGAACCATGGCGCTGCAGGATCAGGGCGTCGTAGCTGCGGATCAGGTCACGAATCACGACGGCGCCTTCCGCGGAGGCCGGCGTGGCGTAGTCGGTCGTGGGGATCATCCCCATGCCCATGATCACCTCCGGCAGCAGACAGCGCGCCAGTGAGACGCCGGCGATGCTGAGGGCGATCGCGGTCGGCGGATGCGCGTGCACCACCGCGCCGATGTCGGGCCGCTGGCGGTAGGCTTCCAGGTGCAGCAGCATCTCCGAGCTGGGATGCAGCCCGTCGTTGGCCGGCGTGCGCGGACCGGTGACGTCGAGGTTGTCGTTGATGACGAGCAGCTGCTCCGGCTCGATGAACCCCTTGCTGAACCCCGAAGGCGTGACCAGGTAACGCCCCTCGCCCAGTTTGACCGAGACGTTGCCATCGGTCGCAAGGCAGAAGCCGCGTTCCCAAAGCAGCCGGCAGATGAAGACGACCTCTTTGCGCCAGGCCAGCTCGGTTTTGGGCAGCGGCCGGCCAGCGTTGGGCAGCGGGCGTTCGTAACGTGGTTGGGCCATGGAACTTGTCACCTCGTTTGGTCGGTGGTCATTGAGACGGCGAAATACGTCACTAGGCTCAATGACCTCAGGGACTCCATCTTACCATGTGGGAAAGGAGACCGCAAGCACGGTGCAGGCACGATTGGAGGCAATCGCCGACTGTGGTACAATGCAGCCAACGAACCGACCTAAGGCGACTATCATCCATGGAAAAATTCGTCGTGGCCGCGGTGCAGCAGCGGATGCGCCTGGCGGCTGACCTGAATGAGTTCGAGCAGGACGTGCGGCGCTACGTGCGTATCGCACGCCTCAAGGGCGCGCATCTCATCGTCTTCCCCGAGTTGTCTGGCCTGATGGCCGCACCACCCCTGCTCAGCGGGGCGCGCGCGGGTCTGCTCAAACAGGCCGACCGCGGACGCCAGCGCCAGGCCAGTTTCTGGACACGCGCCACCAGCAAACTGGCCGCCGGCACCGCTGACCTGCTTGGCACCAACTTCGACCGCGAGATGGTCAAACTGCTCACCTCCGGCGGCCAGGCCTTGTGGGATGCCTACGAAAGCCTCTTTGCCCGTCTGGCATTCGAATCGGGTATGACGATCGTGGCCGGCAGCCTGTACGGTGTCGATCGCCAGGACGGCCGGCTGCGTAACGTGGCCAGCGTGTTTGGTCCACAGGGCGACCTGCTGGGCCAGCAGGCGCGCGTCGTGACTGCTGCCGAACAAGGCGGCAGCGTCGTGCCAGCCACCGGCTGGGTGGCGATCGCGACACCGCTTGGGCGGATTGGCCTGCTCGTCGGCCCCGATATGCTCTACCCCGAGCCAGCACGCATCCTGACCTACCAGGGTGTCGAGATGCTGGTCGGTGTCGCTGCCTGCACGCACCCGGCGCTCTATCACCGCATGCGGCTGG
>JAYRNS010000746.1:0-3101 GCA_041912075.1 Anaerolineae bacterium | reverse complement strand
TCGCCGGCTCGGTCCGCATGACCCTTCGCCCGTCACGCAGCTTGTGGACCGTGCCGGGGACGTCAACGACGTTGACAACCTCTGCCGTTTAGAGTAGAATGGCGCCAATCCTGGCCCCATACCAGTAAACCTTACACAAACTTGGTACCCTTGTAGCCTGGTATTGAATTATACCCGAAGCCCATTCCGAAAGAAAACGCCCATGCCTACCCTATCGATCGACGATCAAGTTGCCCTGCTGATGCGTGGTGCTGACTATGGCGATGCGCAGACCTTTGCCAACATGGAAAAAGAGCTGCGCACACGCCTGATCGAAGCGCAGCAAACCGGCCGGCCGCTGCGTGTCTATCTTGGTGTCGACCCGTCGGCGCCGGACATCCACCTCGGCCACACGGTTCCGATGCGCAAACTGCGCCAGTTCCAGGATCTCGGTCACGAATGCACCTTTCTGATCGGTAACTTTACCGGGCTGATTGGTGACGCGTCCGACAAGGAAGGGGTCCGCAAGCAGCTGTCACCCGAACAAACCGCGGCCAATGCCCGCACGTACACCGACCAGGCGTTCAAGGTCCTCGATCCGGAAAAGACGCTGATCCGCTACAATGCCGACTGGCTGGCACCCCTCACATTTACCGACGTGATTCGCCTGGCATCGCATTTTACGGTGCAGCAGTTCCTGGCCCGCGACAATTTCAGCAAACGTTACGCCGCGGGTGACCCGATCTGGCTGCACGAGTTCTTTTACGCCCTGATGCAGGGTTACGACGCAGTGGCCATGCAAACAGACGTCCAGGTCGGTGGGACTGAGCAGCTGTTCAACCTGATGGCGGGCCGCAAGCTGGCCGAAGCCTACGGGGTGCGACCGCAAATTGCAATCACCATGCCCATTTTGGTGGGCACCGACGGTCACCTGCGCATGAGCAAATCGACCGGCAACGCGATCGGGATCAACGAGCCGCCCGAGCTGATGTACGGCAAAGTGATGTCGATCCCTGACTTGGCCATGTCCAATTTCATGAACCTGGTGACGCGCTGGACGCCGGCCGAGATTCGTGCCATCGAGGCGGCATTAGCGGAAGGAACCCTGCATCCACGCGATGCCAAGATGCGGCTGGCCTTCGAGATCGTCGAAATCTTCCACGGTACGGAAGCTGCCCATGCTGCGGCCGCGCATTTTCGCACCGTCTTCCAGGCGCGTGAGGTGCCGGCCGATATGCCTGAATACGTTCTAACCGGGTCGCGTGCGCTGCTCGACATCCTGCAGACCACTGGCCTGATTCAGAGCCGCAGCGAGGGCCGCCGCCTGCTCGACCAGGGCGGCATCCGCCTGGACGGCGAGCCGCTGCGTGACGGCGAAATGGTCCTTGCGCCGACGGCGGGTGAGTCACGGGTACTGCAGGTCGGCAAACGGCGGTTTCTGCGACTCGTTGCCGCCTGACATGGACGCGACCAGTGCGGCACACGAAGCTTATGCCGCCGGCCGATACGCAATACAGTCGATCTCCACGGCAGCATCCAGCGCGAAGGCCCCGCGGCCGACCGTGATGCGGGCCGGCGGATCCGCACCCATCACGGCCAGATAGGCCTCGTTCATTGCCGAGAAGGTGGTCATGTCGGCCAGGAATACATTGACCTTTACGATGTCGGCGAGCGTTGCACCGCAGGCGCGTAGAATTGTTTCGATGTGGCGCAGGGCCTGGGTGGTTTGGGGGCCTGTGCCACCGGCAACGAGGTCCATGGTACCCGGGCGCGTGCCCAGCGTGCCGGAGACGAAGACGAAATCGCCGGCGACCACGGCATGGCAAAATGCTGGCAGGCGGGCCAGATCTGGCACAATGACTTTGGTAGTGTGCATGTGGCAACTCCTTGATGAGACGCTGATTGGGCTGCGAATTCGGCATAGCACATCGGCATGCAGCCGACCATGCGGCAGATCATACCGACGGCTTTGGTTCTGTGATCGTCGGTTCTGGGCACAACGATGAGCCAGGACAACCCACGTATCATCACGACGCTGCGCGAACGGCGTGCGATCGAAGCAGCCATGCGCCAGCTTGGCGAGGTGGAAGGCGAAAACGAGCTGCGTACGCACGCGCGTCGGATTGCTCGCCAGGGCGACCAGGTGCTGCCGGCGCTGCTGGCCATGCTGGACACGTCCAACCCACAAGTACGTACCGGGCTGGGTTGGATTGCCATCTACCTCCACGAAAATCACCCGGATGCCATTGTGGATGCGCTGCGTACCGCCGCGCTCGACCGGCAGCGTAATGACCAGGCGCGCGTCACCGCGATCACGCTGCTCGAACGTTTTTTGCAACAGGCGCCCGACGAGTCGCTGTACGCGCACCTGGCCAATCCCCAGGCGTTGATGCTCAACTCGCTGCACGAAGTCCTGGCTGCGGCGCAGGATTCACCCTTTGTCTACCTCGACTATTTGAAGCAGCTCGAAGCGCAGCCGCTCGAAGTGGCGATCGATCTGATCGATGCGATGAATGGGTTGGAGCCACTTCAGCGTCTTGATCTGCTGCACCTCCTGGCCCAAGACCCGCGTGAGGTCGTTGCCGTCAATGCCATTCACGCCCTGGGACGCATCCGCCTCGCGCCGGCGGCGCATACCCTGCAGCTGCTGCAGCCCGTAGTGCCACCACAGGTTCTGCCCCAGGTGGAGCGTAACCTGCGCAAACTCCAGCTTAGTGGGGTGCCCAGCCATCCTCTGCCCGACGTGCCGGCGGGGTGGCGCAGCCTGGTCAGCAGCATGGACGGTCATGGCAACTATGCGGTCTGGTTTGTGGCACCGGCACCCGTACCGGCCGGCTCGCTGTATCGACCCAACGAGGTTGACTTCGTTGGCATCGTTCTCAGCGACGAGATGGGTATTCGACGGTGTTTTGCCAACGCGACGATGCCCGACGTGCGCATCCCAGCGCCGCTGCCCACCGGCACGCTCGGTCAGATTTTGATTCCGCACAGTGACCAGCCCTTGACCCTGCTGGAAGCGCCGTTCGACTACGCGCGGCTCCTCGTCAGCACGGCCACGCAGCGCAACGACGACAGCCACCACCCCGTGCCCCTCGACTATCGCCTGCTCAACCAGGTGATCT
>JAYRNS010000745.1:0-5938 GCA_041912075.1 Anaerolineae bacterium | reverse complement strand
GGTCCACGGTCTTTGCCTCACCTGTCGAACTGCTGGGTTCACCACAATGGCCCGTACTCACTCCCTACTCCTTACTCCGTCCCCCGTTACCGCGTCACCGTCTCATCAATCCGGTACACCACCACCAGCTCGCGCGCCAGCATGGTCGCACCGGGCACCGTGAATCGTGCTACCTCGACCAGGGCGGGATCCTGGGCCAGGTTGGGGAACCAATCCGGAAAGATTACCACGTAATCGACACCCCGCGCCATAAGCAAGTCCTTCAGCTGCTGGTCACGCACCGCCGAGGCGCGCGGCGTGGACGTGAGCACATCGATCACTTCAGGGGTGGCCAACCCCACCAGGTCGAGAATCCGCCGCCGGCCAAAGTAACCCATCGCGCCGATGTCGTTGGCCGCCACCCGCGCATCCGGCGCAGTGTTGTGCGCCAACCACAGCGCGGCCGCCACGTCGCCCTGGTTGATACTGCGCACGTCGTTGGCGTACAGCTTGGCTTCCACGTTCAAGCCGGCCAGCTGCATCGCGAGCGCCAGTCCGGCAAGCGCAAGCGCGATCACGCGAGCCGGCCGGCTGGAGCGAGGTGACGTGCCCGGTCCCTTCGCTGCTGCGGTGGCGCGCGGCCAGCCGGCCGGCAGCCCGCGCCCATCCAGGCGCAGACTATCCCACAACGCCACCGCACCGAGTGCCACCAGCACATTCATCACGGCCAAAACGTGGGCAGCACGCCGGTAATTTTGCAGCCCGATGCTGCCCAGGTCCGCCAAAGCCGCCGCCACAATGCCGGCCAGGGCGACGGCCAGCAGCAGCATCACCCGGCGCCACCGCGTGTCCCCCTTCTGCCATGCGGCCACGCAGCCCAAGGCCATCATCACGACGAGCACCTGGTTTTGTGCATAGACCGCCAGGCGAAGACTTGACATGACCTGGCTGGCGAAGTGCAGCACGCGGTAGATCAGATCAAACGTCGCGTTGCCCCTTCCAAATGCGGTTTTGGCATACCACGTGGCCGGCAGGGGATGCCCCCAGGCCGCCAGGTTGAACAGCAAAAACCCCCCGATGCCGGCGACCGCGATCAGCCCGTGCAGCCACCAGCGGCCGCCCGGCATCGCGCGTCGCCGCCAGACCAAGTAGCCCCAGGCTACGGGCAGCAGCAGCCACACTTCCGGTCTGGCCCAACCGGCCAGGGTGAGGCAGAGCGTTGCCAGGTAGGCGCGGCGCGCGCCGCGTCGTTCGGCGCCCAACAGCGCCAGCAGACCCAGCAGGACGAGCAGCAGGTACAGCGGCGTTTCCATGCCTGACAGCGCACCCCATACAAAGGCCGGCTGCCAGGCTGCCAGGACGCCAGCGATCAATGCCACGCGCAGGTCCTCGCTGACCCGCCACGCCAGCAGCCCGATCAGGACAATGTCCGCCAGGTATATCAGGCTTCCTAACACCTTGACGCCGGCCGCGGGATCGCCCACCGGCATCATGGAAATGAGCGCCAGCAGCAGCACCCACAGCGGCGTGGTGCTCGCCCCCGTGGGCTCACCCGGGTTGAACGACCACCCCCGGCCAGCGGCCAGGTTACGTGCAATCTGCAGGTGGATCCAGCTGTCGTCGAGTGGAAAACCAAAACCACCCACCCGGGTCAGAGCATAATACAGGTACAGCGCCAGCGCGGCCAGCCCTGCCAGCAGCACGGCGAACAACACCATCCAGAGTTTCTGCGCGTCTGATGCCATCACACGTGTTCCTGGTGCCGACGCTGCTCCTGCAGTCACTTCCGCCACAACACCACCCAGTTCGTCTGATCGTCAAAGGGTGCCGGCGTGTACAGGCTGTCCAGTTGGTTCCACCACGCGGCCAGACTGCTGCGCACCGCGGCGGCATCAAGATCACGACCACGTAGGGCGCCAGGTGGTGTCGGCAGCCACTGCTCGACCGGCATCAGAACGGCGGCTGGCGGCTGCTGCCCCAGTGTTGCCTGCACGCCCTGCGCCTCAGGACCAGTGGTGCCCAGGCCACGCAGCACGGCATCGAACGCCGTGGGGTTGCGGTGACCGCTGAGCAGATACCAGCCGGGTCCCCAACCCGTGGCAAAAATAGGTTCGCCGGCCGGCACGCGCTGTGCCAGCCCGGTCTGGATGGCCGTCATTTCCCCGGCCAGGCGCGACTCCGGCACGGACACCGGACCTAACGTCGTGTCGAACCAACGCCGCGGCGTGGCGAATGCGATGCCAGGCGTCAGCGCCTGCCCGACCAGGTTGACCACCGCCAGACCGGCCAGCGCCATCAAAGCCCAGCGCTGCCAGGCCGGTGCGCCGCCGAGGGGACCCGCGGCTGGCTGGGCGCTGGCGGACAATAACCACCACAGCACCGCCAGCGCCGGCGCAATCGCCACGCCCAGGCTGTAACCGGTGAGCAGCAGCCGCACGTTGGTTAGAACGGCAAAGGCCCACAACCCCCACCACGCCGGCGGGGCGTGACGCCGCAGCGCCGGCCAGGCAGCCAGCAGCAGAATGGGGGTCAACGGCGCCCAGGGCACCGCCGCCAGCCACTGCAGAATACGGCCCAGCGTCAGACCCAACGCCGGTGCGCCGGAAGAACCGGCTTCCAGGAACACAGGCGCCATCAAGGCGAGCGCCAGGATCAACAAACCAACGGCGCCGACCACAACCAGGCCCCGCCAGCGGCGCCCGCGCCAGCCCGCCCACAGCAGCACGACCCCCAACCAGGCACAGGCCAGGCTGCCCAACCAGCGTCGTGAACCGATGGCCGCGCCCCAAAAGCGCCCCTGACTCAGCATGTCGTACCCGAGGTAGCCACGCCACAGCGGCTCCCAGCCAGATACGCTGGCCTGCCAGCCAAAGCCAATCAGCCACACCAGGCCACCAGCCGCCAGACCGCTCGCCCAGGCGCGCAGGGGTGCGCGACCGGACACCAGGACCGCCAGGACGGACCCCGCGGCGCTGAGGCCGAATTCCGGTTTGCTCAGAAAGGCCAACGCAACGAGACCGCCCGCTGCGGCCACCCACGCCCCGCGCAGGGTCTGCTGCCAGCGCATGCCGGCCACGAGCGCGGCCAGGCTCAAGGCCATGCCCCAGGTCACGGCCTGGCTGTATGTCGCGAGATGCAGTCGGATCAAGTCGCCACCCACGTAGGGGCCGGCGATGGCAGCAAATGCCGTGAACCCGAGGGCCGCGCCCGGCCGCAGCAGGCCACGCAGCGCCAGATAGGTCAGCAGCAGCGACGCCGCAGCCAGCAGGCCGTTAGTCGCCGTCGCCAGCCCGGCCTGCGGACCCACCGTGCGCAGCAGGAACGCGAGGAACTGTACCGGCAGCGGCCCATAGGCCCAGGCCACGTCGCGATACAGCACCTCGCCCTGGCTGACACGTGCGGCGACCTGCAGGTACCACCCCTGGTCACCCAAAAGCATGGGAAAATAGCGCCAGGCCCACACGGTGTGCACGATCACGAGGGTCAGGAGCCCGATCAGCCCCGCGCCGATGACGATGCGGGCGGGTGCCGGGCGCCGTGCCATCACGGGCGGAAGTGGATTGGATGGGATGTGGCTTTGGTTCACGCGTCGTGTTTCACCAATGTCATGGCTGTAAGGTGAATCGTGGTGATTCTACCATGACTCCCGGTGATCGGCAATCGGCCCGCAGCAGACAGCGCAATCACCCACTTAGGGCTCGTAAAAGAATAACTTCCGGCAAATAGCCCCAAATTGCAGCAAATCCAGCCGTTTTGCGAGAAGTTATTCTTTTACGATGCCTAAGCGGCTCGTCAAACCAATGGTCTTATGTTTTCTACCAGAAACTCGACGGTGAGGAGTGCCGCACGTGGGCGTGCGGCACGGCTTGCCACGTGGCATACACCGTCCGCACCTGGGGTTCCAGCGGCGAAATGGCTGCGCTCAGGGCGCTATGGCGAAGTGCGCTTCGATGCGCCAGCCGTTGCCGGTGGTATCCACCATGGTGATGACGTACTCATAACTGCCGCGCACCACGGTACCTGTTGGACCGAAGTCGGCATTGTCGGCGATGTACATCGGGAAATGGCTGGCGCCATCGACCGAGAAACCCACCGTGTTCAAGGCCGGTACGTCACCGCTGAACACGTAAGGGTTGAAGATGCGGCCGTTGCGGTTGGTGATCGCCTCGACGTGGATCGGGAAGAGCGCGTTGGCGATGATGGGGCCCGACGCAAAATCGGGCGAGGAACCGGTCGTACCCGGGGCAGGCACATTCATCCACACCAAAAAAACGCCCATCCCCTGAGAATACTCCAACCCACTAAAGCGCACCCCCTGGTGATAGCCCTGCGCCGCGACGCCCGCCGCCATCTCCGAGGTATACGGCGGTGCGTGTGGTGCACCTGGACCGACCATCAGGTCGGGGTTGGCCACATGGTAGGGCGGCGGCAGAATGGCCAGTGCCGTCTCGGCAAACTCAGCATAGCCCGAGGCCGCCGTGCCAATTGGCGCAGCCAACAGGTGAAAATCGGCTGGCGACCACGTCGGAGACCCGATGGGCGTCATCCGCACGCCCTGTGCCGGTGGGGGGCCGGCCGCCAGGGAGCTGGCGGGTAACAGCAGCAACAGCCCGGCCAGCCCGACGAAGATGATGAACCGCAGACGTTTCGAAACCATCGTCAATATCCTTTCATATTCGAAGTCTTGTAGCTCGGTCTCATTTCCAGGATGAATCGTCAGGTAGCGAGTCGACAGTGCATCGATTTCAACCGAGGAACGATCAAGACACGTACGTGTCTGCTCAACTGTATCACGTGCGCGTAAGACAAACGTAGTAGACACCGGCGTAAACTGGTGTATAATAGGCGCTAACAATCCGGTACTCGTACTACCGGGATCACCTGGCTTGAGCATAGCCATCGAATACGCTCGATCAATGGCCGCAGTCGTGGCAAGTGATCCACTACAGCTCAGATCCGCGGCAACGATCGAGTACGAGTAAGCGTACGATTGTCCTCATCCCGGAGGCGCCCCGAACATGAGTCACCTGTCGATTTGCCTGTTAGGCCCTACCCAGGTTTTGGTGGACGGGATGCACCCCGTCGCTTTCAACTACAACAAAGCGCGGGCGCTGCTGGCTTACCTGGCCGTCGAGGCAGACCGTGCCCACACGCGCGATACCCTGGTTGGTTTGTTATGGCCCGATCTGCCCCATGATGCCGCACGCACCAACCTGCGCCAGGCCCTGGCCGACGTGCGCCAGGCGATTGGTGATGCGACCGCCTCCCCAGCGTACCTGCACATCACACGCGATGCCGTCCAGTTCAACACGGGCAGCACGTACACCCTGGACGTCGCTGCGTTCAACGAGCTGGTCGCGACGACCACCGCCCACTCCCACCGCCACATCGACCGCTGCCCCCCATGTGCGGCGCGGCTGGAGGTGGCGGTGGCGCTGTATCGTGGTGATTTCCTCGCCGGGTTGAGCGTGGCCGATGGTGCGCCCTTCGAAGAATGGGCCGTGGTGCAGCGCGAGCGGCTGCACCGCGCCATGCTGGACGCGTTGACGCACCTGGTTGGTTATTACGGGCGGCGCAGCATGCCGCAGCACGTCCGCTGCATGCTGATGCGTATCCTCGAGCTCGATCCCTGGCGTGAGGAAGTCCACCGCAGCCTGATGGAGCTGCTGGCACGCAGCGGCCAGCGCAGCGCGGCCCTGCACCAGTATGAAATCTGCCGCCGCACCCTGGCCCATGAGCTCGACGTCGCGCCCGATGCGCAGACGACGGCCCTGTACCTGCGCATTCGCGACGGCACGCTGCCCCTGGCCTCTGATGGGGCACCGCACGCAGTGCCGGCGGTATCCCTGCCCTTCCCACCGACACCGCTGGTGGGCCGGGAGGAGGAACTGGCCCAGTTAGGTGAGGCGCTGGCCAACCGTGCCCATCGCCTGATCACCCTCCACGGTCCGGGCGGTGT
>JAYRNS010000744.1:0-6541 GCA_041912075.1 Anaerolineae bacterium | reverse complement strand
GAAGGCCTCGAGGGCGGCAATACGTTGGTTTTGCGAGCGATTGCCATGGATGACGGCGGCCTCGATTCCGGCGCGGGTCAACGTTTTGGCCAGCCGGTCGGCGCGATGTTTGGTGCGCGTGAAGATCAGCACACTATCCATGTCTGCGCTGCGCAGCAGTGTCTGCACGGCCTCGTTCTTTAAGTGCTCCGGCACAGTCAGCAGTGTCTGTTGAATGGCGGCCGGGGCCGTTGCCTTGGAGACCTCGATGCGTGCCGGATGCTGGGTGACTTCAGCGGCCAACCCCAGGATCGGGTACAGCGTTGCTGAAAAGAGCATCGTTTGCCGTTCGCGCGGCAGCATGCGCACGATGCGGCGCAAATCGGGCAAAAAGCCCACATCCAGCATGCGATCGGCTTCGTCGATGACCAGGATTTGGATGCCATCGAGCTGCAGGCTGCGCCGTGCCGCCAGGTCCAGCAGGCGGCCCGGGGTCGCAATGACCACATCGGCGCCGCGGGCCAGACCCTGCTGCTGCGGCGACAGTCCGACGCCACCATAGACGGCGAGCGTACGCAGGCCGGCGGCCGTGCCCAGGGTATGTGCCTGTGCGGCCACCTGCAGGGCGAGCTCGCGCGTCGGCACAAGGATGAGGGCGCGGGGGCGCCTGGCCTGGCCGGGCATGTTGAGCAGCCGGTGCAAAGCCGGCAGCAGGTACGCGGCCGTCTTGCCCGTACCGGTTTCGGCTGAGCCGAGAATATCCTGTCCAGTGAGGGCCACGGGAATCGTGGCACTCTGGATGGGGGTTGGGTGCTCGAACTCGAGCTGTTTGACGCCCTTCAACAGGCGGGGCTCGAGACCGAATGAAACAAAACTCATTATACTCCTAAAGTGCGGTCAATATTTGCCAACGTGAACGACCGCTAAAACACATCGGGTTAGAGCAAATAAAAAACGCGGTCCAGCCAAAATACCGGACCGCGCCAATGAACCGGATTCTAAATGCTCAAGAACGAGGGTCAGTGTACTCGAGATGACGAGTTGTGTCAAATTGGGGTGTCATGGCGTACAGCCCTATGGCTGAATCACACCGCAGGCAATTCGCCCACCACTGTTGCCTGTGGGATCGGTCAGCTGATCGTCGGGGTTGGCATGGATGATGATCGCGCTGCCATCAGCATCGAACAGCGTGGTCGGCCCGGCTGAAATGGTGGCACGATCGGTCGTGCCGACCAACCGGCCCACGCCGGCCGCATTGACCACCAGGTTAGGCAGGTCACCCGCGTGCGCTCCGCTGGGGTTATGCAGACCGTGCTGGCGGCCAAGTGGGTTGTGATGGCCCCCCGCGGCGGCAAACGTCGGCGTGCAGCTGCCGACGGCGTGCAGGTGGATGCCGTGCTGGCCGGCCGAAACGCCTTTGACGTGCACGTTGACGTGAAGCAGCCCGGTCGCGTCCTCCGTGAACTGCGCAAAACCAACCTCGTTGCCCGCCGCGTCGACGAGCTGCGCCGACGCGTGCCCGGCGCCGTTGCCCTGGGCGGCAACGACCGTGACCAACACCACGGCCGTCATGACGAGCACCACTCCGACTATCACGAACTTCCTCATAGGACCCTCCGCAGGTGAATGAATGTAACGTTGGCTCGACTTCATTCTAACGCTGCGGTGTCCCGTTGTCATGGGACCAGAGTCCCGTAGTGAGCGGGAAATCGCAGGGATCCAACGGCGACTGGAAGTCGCGGCGACGCAGACGAAGCCCGGCCTGGCCGGGCTGGGCTGCGTGTGGTTCGTTACGCCCCGTAGGGGGCGTCTGTCTGCGTAGCCGTGGCTTGCAGCCGCAATCCCCGCCGGTTCCTCACGGCAACGTAACAACCTGCCGCGTACGCGCCGCCTCGTAGAGCGCCAGCAGGGTCCGGATGTGGTCGCGCGTTTCGCCTACGGTCAGGTACGGCGGCGTACCGTCCAGGATGGCGTTGTTCATGTCCTCGACTTCGGGCACGTAGAGATCCGCCTCGGGCACTGGAATCACCTCGGGTGAACCATCTGCCGGGTAGAGGACCATCTGGTGAGGCCGGCCGTCGACGCCCACGAGAAAAGGGCTGTCCAAAAAGAGCCGCCCGGTGGTACCCAGGATTTCGGCGGTCGTAAAAAACGGTGTATGGAACGAGCTTGCGATGTGTGCCACGGCGCCATTTGGGTATTCCATCTGTCCGGCAAAGACCTCGTCGACACCACTGTCACCGATCCATTGCACACCTGAGACCTGGACGGGCGGACCGCCCAGGATGTAGTGGGCGAAGCTCAGCGGATAAATGCCCACGTCCCACAGACAACCGCCGCCCATCTCCGGATCCAGCCGCACGTTGTCCCGGTCCTGGAGCTTGAAGTTGAATACACCGCGCACCAGGGTGACGTCACCCAAACGTCCCTGGGCTACCAGGGTGCGTGCCAGCCTAGTTTGGGGATGGTGGCGGTACATCAAGGCCTGGGCGACGACCCGCCCGGTCGCGGCCGCCGCGGCGAATATGGCATCGACCTGGTCGAGCGTGATGGCAAACGGCTTTTCGCACAGCACGTGCACCCCCGCCTGCAAGGCGCGGATCGTCCACTCGGCATGCAGGTGGTTCGGCAGCCCGATGTAGACGGCATCGACGGCGCCGGAGTTCAGCATCGCGTCATAGCTGCCAAAAGCCTGTGGAATACCCCATTCTGCGGCATAGCGGTCGGCAGCAGCCTGGTTACGACTGGCGGCGGCGACCAGCTGACCCCGCTCCGAGGCCCGGATCGCTGGAATCAGCCGGCGGTTGATACGGGCCGTGGAAAGCAGCCCCCAACGTACGTGGTTCATGGTTTACCTCCCTCACTCGACCTGCAGCCGGCTAAAACCTACCGACAGCTGGCGGGTATCGCCGCCCTGGGCGTCAGCCGGTGGCGCCGCGTAGGCCATACGCAGATCGATCGTATTGGCGCCGACTTCGACCAGCGCAGCCGGAATGGTCAACTCGGTGGACCAGGGATCGCAGTGGGTCCACGTGTGGTCGCCCAGGGCGGTGCCGTTGACTTCGATGGCCAGCGTCTGGTTCTGGCCGGGCTGGCACAGTGGAAAGCCCTCGATCGACAACCGATAATCGCGCTTTTCAGGTGCGACCCACATCGCCCTGGATGACGTACCTTCGGCCCACACGCCCCACGCTTCCTGACCCGACCAGCCATCCTCGAGCACCAGGTTGACGTTGGGGTGCCTGGCCGGCAGCACCTCCAGGACACAGATCGGGTAAGGCCACGGTGTCGTCGTGGCGGGCGCGGGAAAACAATTCACCAGGTTCAGATCTGGATTCTGCTGCGCCTCGGCCAGCAGTCCCTGCTCCAGCTCGCCGCGCAGATGCAGGAAAACGTAACGCACGTCATAAAAACGCAGAATGGGTACCAGGTCGGCATTCCAGAACGCATGCTCGTGCGTCGCCAGCCACTGAAAGAGCCACATCGTATGCGCTGGCCAGGTGCTGCTGGCCCCGGCCAGCGTCGGTTTGCCGTGGTCGCGCGTGGCCCACACGGTCTGGCCCTCGTTGAGCAGGACCGGCGTATAGGGGTGCGCAGCCGCAATGTCGGCAATGCTCGAACCTGGCATCGTCTGCGACGCCAGCCAGGCGTATGCGGGATGGGTTTCCGGCGGAAAGGGTTCACGCGTCAGCGGCGCCGGCAGCACCTCCAACAGGATCAGGAGGGCCAGCGTACCGCGCAGCCATGGCCGGCGTACACGACTGAGACCCAACCCGGTCAGTAGAAACACACCCACGCCGCCGGCCAACGCATACCGCGCAAACACCCGTGCACGCTCGGCAAACGGCAGCAGCATTACCCACAGCGTACCCGGCAGGGGAATCGCAGTGTCGAACGGCGCTGGTGGGGTGGCCGTGGCAAACGACCCCGGTTTGAGCAGGTGGCCCACCTGCCAGACCAGCGCGTTGACCGGACGCATGATCTGCCACTGCACCGAGGCGTCGTCCCACTTGAGCGTCAGCCCCAGGGCCAGCACCACCCCGGTCACCGTCAACGCCAGGACCGGCCACCATGCCCGCTGCCGCCGCGCGACCCACGCACCACCCACGGCCAGCAGCACCGCGAGCAGACCAAAGTTCACCATCCCCTGCTCGAAGGCCAGACCGCGGTAGGCCTGGCGCGCCAGACCGCCCAGCCAGGGATGGTCCAGCGATGGCAGCGGCAGACTGTTCAGGCTGGCACTCCAAAAGTTGGCTTCGCTCAGTGGGTAGAAGGCAACACCTGTCTGCGCACTGCTCTGCCAGATCCAGTAGATCGCGGGCAGGCTCAAGACCAGGGCGATGACACTCGGAAGCAGCAGCATGACCAGGGCTGCCCGCGCCGTCACCTGGCGCGCCAGCCACAGGCCGGCCAGCCAGGCCGCCACCGCCGCACCCACGATGAAGGCAAAATACAGCGACCCGCTCATCGCCGCCGCCCACAGCACGCCGGCGGCGGCGAGCGCACGGCGGCGGTTGCTTGGATTCCGTCGCGCGCCTTCGATGGCCAGCAGCACCCAGGGCACGAGGGCTGCGCCGATCAGGACGTTGGGGTGACCAATCGTTTGAAACCAGCGCAAACCCCAAAAGGTGATGAGCAGCGCCGCGACGGTGGCGCTGAATCGGTCCAGGAATCGTCGCGCCAGCCGGTAGGCACCGGCGAACCCACCGGCAAACGTGAGCAGCACGATGACGTTGTAGGCAAAGACCGCGCCGCCCAGCCACACCAGTGGCAGCATGGCCAGCAGCATCAGCAGGTTCTGTGAATAATACCAGCCGGCCGGATAGAATGCGAGGGGATAGACGGCAATGCTCTGCCCGCTGCGCAGCGCATCACCGTACCAGGAAAGCACCCAGGTGAACTCCAGCGTGTCGCCATAGTTGGGGACGCTGTGCAGCAGATTCAGATTGTGCCAGCCCCAGAGCAGAAAACCGGCCAGAAGGGCCCATGGCCAGAAACGTCGGACGATGTGCAACCAAGACTCCTATGCCGCCGCGGGCGCCGTACCCGGTAGTTCGCCCGGCTGCGGATTAGTGTAGTCCAGCCGATGCGAATAGCCAAATTGCAGTGGATTGACCCAGCGACGGAATCTGTGCTATACTTGCGCCACCTCTCATCGAAGGTGGTTCCGCCGTGACACGGGCGATGTGAGCAGGAATTGGTCAAATTCTGGGCTGGCCGGCGAACAGGTCAGGGGTGTATCCTCAGTTGCCTGGATCGACATCCAGCAGGACCCGGGAGGTAACGATCAACCATGAAATGCCAGAACTGCTCACACGTCAATACGGCAGCGGCCCGCTTCTGTGCCAACTGCGGCCAACCCCTGGCCCGGCAGTGCCCAAATTGTCGCGCGTCCGTATCAGCGACTGCAAAATTCTGTGACAACTGTGGCTTCAGTCTCACCGCACCCGCCGCATCCCCGCCGCCGGCGGATGCGGCACCGCCAGCGGCTCCGACACCGCTGGCCGCCCTGCGTCAGGCCGCACCCACCGCACTCGTGGACAAGATCATGGCCGAGCGCAGCCGGGTTGAGGGTGAGCGCAAGTTGGTCACCGTGCTGTTTGCCGACATCGTCGGCTCGACCAGCCTGGCCGAGGCGATGGACCCCGAAGACTGGGGCGAGATCGTGTCGGGTGCGCACCGCCGGCTGGCCGAGGCGATCTATCGTTACGAAGGCACGATTGCACAACTCCTGGGAGATGGCGTTCTGGCCTTTTTTGGCGCACCCCTGGCCCACGAGGATGATGCCGAACGGGCGGTACGCGCCGGCCTGGCCATATTGACTTCGATTCAAGACTATGCACAAGAGTTGCGCTGGGCGCGCAAGGTGCCGGGTTTTCAGATGCGCGTCGGCCTCAATACCGGCCTGGTCGTTGCCGGCCACGTGGGCAGCGACCTGCACATGGAATACCTGGCAATCGGCGACACCGTCAACCTGGCTGCACGCATGCAGAGTGCGGCCGAACCCGACACGATTCTGATCTCCGAGAATACGCAGCGCCTGGTGGCACCATTGTTTCAATTGGCGGACGTGGGCCTCATCACGGTCAAAGGCCGCAGCGAGCCGACCCACGCCTATCGTGTCGAGGCTGAGCACCGCGGTCCCGTGCGCACGCGGGGGATCGTCGGGCTCGATTCGCCGCTCGTCGGCCGTGAGCACGAGCTGGAATCGCTGCTCACCCGCGCCTCGGAGCTGCGCCAGGGTCAGGGGCACACCGTCACCGTCACAGGTGAGGCCGGACTGGGCAAGTCACGTTTGATTGCGGAGCTGCGTAAGGCACTGGTTGCCCAGGGGTTATTGCCCGCCAGCCCGCTGGCCAGCGGGCTGGTTGATGGCAGCTCTGACACTGTCGTCTGGCTGGAAGGTCGTTCACGGTCATTCGAATCGGGTGTGCCTTATGCACCCTTTATCGACCTGTTCAGCCGACTTTTTGCGGTCAGCGGTGATGCCGCGCGTCTCGATGCAAACATGATCGAGACCCAGCTGACGGCCTGGGTGCCAGACCAGGCTGGCGAGGTGATG
>JAYRNS010000743.1:0-3709 GCA_041912075.1 Anaerolineae bacterium | reverse complement strand
CGATCCCGTCGTCGAACGGCTGCAGCCCCAGGCGGGGCGTAAGCACCTGACCATCCACGGCGACGTGCCGGACGAGCTACAGATGCTGGCTGACCCCGATCAGGTCCAAAAAGTGTTGGCCAACCTGCTGCACAATGCGATCAAGTTCACGCCAGTGGATCATGCGCTGGGTGTCGCGGCAGCTGGGTTTGCCGTGACCGATGGCCAGTTTTCGTGGACACACCGCAGCGAGCGCCTGACCCAACTGCCGCCACCGCCCGGTGGCTTCGCCGATGGGACCTGGGCGGTGCTCCTGGTGTGGGACGAAGGGCCGGGTATACCGCCCTCGGAGCAGTCGCGCATCTTCGAGCGCTTCTACAAAGGCGACCGCGCCCGCGTCCGCACCGGTGAAACCGGCGCCGGCCTGGGTCTCTCGATTGCGCGTCACATCGTATTGGGGCATGGCGGCCAGATTTGGTCGCAGAGTGACTACGGAAGAGGTGCGCGGTTCTTTTTTACCCTGCCCGTGGGCTGAACAGGTTACAGCCCATCGCCTTTCCAGAAGGACTTGTAGTTTCTTTGGTAGTTTGGTAGAATTGCACTCGCACATGTCTGCGGTTGCGTATGGCCCCAGTATCCGATTTGACGAATCAACAATCCATTGCAGAAGCGTTGTCGATTGAGGCCCCAAACATGCCTGAGATTAGTCGATTCTTCGGAATCATCATTGCCATGTTCTACGATGAACACAATCCCCCACATTTTCATGCACGGTATGGTGATCATAAAGTCGCAATCGAAATCTCTTCGCTGCGCGTGCTGGAGGGACACCTTCCACCGCGCGCCCTGGGGCTCGTCGTTGAATGGGCTTCGCAGCACGAACCGGAATTGATGCAAGACTGGCAACTAGCACGAGATGGCAAGCCCCCCCAAAAGATTGCTCCACTGCATTGAGGAGAATCGACTATGTTGCATGATGTTGTGGCAGCTTCATATCAGAATGACTACCGGGTAGAAATTACTTTCGATGATGGCGCATGCGGTATCGTTGACTTCTCGCACTACCTTGAGCGGGGGGGGGTATTCGAGCGATTTCACGATATCAACTATTTTCGCCAATTCGAGGTCAATCCAGAACTCGGTACGTTGACGTGGCCGGATGGGATCGACGTGGCACCAGAAACACTCTACGCCCAGGCTACCGGCACACCACTGCCGACCTGGATGATTCCGGAAGACGCGCTGGCTTGATAAGTGATTTGAACCGGTCGCCCGAGAGCCTGTCCGAATGACCCGATATCTGTTTCAATAAGCCACCTCGTCGTGGTTATTCGGATAGGCTCAGTTTGATTCGGAAACACGGCACTTGTCCAGGAGAAACGACCGTGCACAATGAAGTGGAGCCCACCGCCCCGGCCGAATTGCCCCAGGAAATCGAGTACAAGTTCACTGTGCCCGACGCGGCCAGCTTCGAGCAGTTGTGCGCCTTGACCGAAATCGGCGCATTTGCCCTGGAGGACGCCGGCCAGCGCCAGGATGACGACGTCTATCTGGACACGCTCGAATACGCTATGCTGCGCGCCGGTTACGTTTGCCGGCTGCGCCGCCGCAACGAGGTCTGGCAGGCCACGATCAAGGGACTGCACAACCAGCGCGGCGACGTGGACAGCGGGCTGCACCAGCGGACCGAGGTCGAGGTGATGCTGCCCGGACCGGCGGAGCCGCCGGACTGGCCGCCCGGTCCGGCGCGCGATCTGGCCCTGACATTGGTGGGTGATGACGAGCTCGTCGAACTGGTACACCTGCGTCAGCAGCGCTATGTCCGCACCGCATGGCTGGCCGGGCACCCAGTGGCGGAAGTATCGCTGGATAACACCGAACTGGATGGTGCCGAGCAGTCCCTCTGGCTGGTAGAGCTTGAGCTCGCTGCCGGTCGCAGCGAGCTGGAACTCCAGCAGCTGAGCGAGGATTTGCGCACATCCTTCCCCATGCTGCAGCCGGAAAGCCGTTCCAAGCTCGAACTGGCCCTGGGTCTGCATGGCATACCGGTGGCCGAACTGGTCAACCCCACCACTGAACCCGTCGCAACGTCCGACAGCGGCAAACAACCCAAATCACCGGGTGTGCGCGGCGACGACCGCATGAGCGAAGCGGGCCGCAAGGTGCTGCGTTTTCACTTTCGCCGCATGCTGCGTAACGAAAAGGGGACCCGGCAAGGTGATGACATCGAACAGCTGCACGACATGCGGGTGGCGACGCGCCGCATGCGCGCGGCGATGCGCATCTTCGAGCCGTTCTATGATGAAGACACGGTCAAACCGATCGTGCGCGGTCTGCGCCGCACCGGCCGGGCCCTGGGCCAGGTGCGCGACCTGGACGTGCTGCTCAACAAGCTGCGTAACTACACCAAAAAACTGCCATCCGACGAGCGCGCGGGGTTGGAGGGATTGTACGCAGCCTGGGAATTCCAGCGCGAGGCCGCGCGCCGCGCGATGCTGGCGCACCTGGACAGCAACCGCTACCGCGAGTTCAAAAAAACGTTCGAAGAATTCGCCGCGACACCCGACCTGGGGGCGATGACCGTCAAACGGAACGCGCCGGTGCGCATCCTGGCCTGTCATGTCGTACCCAGCACGGTCTGGCAGACGTACGAGACGATTCGCAGTTACGAGTGGGTGATGGAACGCGCGCCGGTCGATGTGCTGCACCAGCTGCGCATCGAAGTAAAAGGTCTGCGCTACCTGCTGGAGTTTTTCCGCGAAGTGTTGGGGCCGGAAGCCGAGCTGGCGATTACCACGCTGACCACCGTTCAAGACACACTGGGCGACCTGCACGACGCCGACGTGGCGCTGCATCTGCTCAGCGACTATCTGCACGAAACGACCGGTCTACCCCTACTGCGCGCTCGCACCCAGCCAGAGGTCGCCGGTGTCGTGCGTTACCTGGAGCACCAGGAGTACCAGATTCAACGCCTGCGGCGGCGTGTCCCTGCGCTGTGGAAGCAGCTCAACCACCCCAAGCTGCGTCGCCAGCTGGGTATGTGTGTGGCAAGACTCTAACCCCATTCATCCGCCAAAGGGAAAAATGCCACGACAGATTCTCTTCTTGTGCACCGGTAATTCGTGCCGTTCGCAGATGGCCGAAGCCATCGTCAACCATCGTCTGGCCCGTGACTGGCACGCCGTGTCGGCCGGCACCAACCCCGCCGGCTACGTCCACTCCAAGGCGCTCGCCGTCCTGGCCGAAATCGGCATCCACCTGGAACATCCGCGGTCCAAAAACGCCACCGAGTTCCGCCAGGTGCCGTTCGACCTGGTCGTCACCGTGTGCGATGACGCGGCGGAGAACTGCCCGGTCTGGCTCGGCCAGGGCCGGCGCGTGCACCTCGGATTCCCCGACCCAGCCAAGGCCAGCGGTAGCGAAGACGAGGTGCTGGCCGTCTTCCGAGCCGTGCGCGACGACATCGCCGTGCGCGTGCCGGCGCTGCTGGCGGAATACGAAACCTCCCCCTGATGGAGGGGTTTGCACCTGGAGGTGCAGACTCGTGCCACGTGGCAAGCCGTGCCGCCCGCCTACGTGCGGCCCTCCTCGCAGTCGAGTTTCTTTTGGAAAACCTGGGGCCACCGGCCTCACCAGCAGCTTGGTGTTTCATTTCTAGAGCCGTATTGTGCCACGCACCATACCGATCAGACGGTCGAGGATGCGCTCGCCGTCGGCGCGCAGACCGTTG
>JAYRNS010000742.1:0-1979 GCA_041912075.1 Anaerolineae bacterium | reverse complement strand
TGCCATGGGTGCCCCTGCTGGCCGCGCTGGTCGCTGCCGGGTGCACCTGGCTGGCACTGTGGCTGGGTCAGCGGCTGGCCTTGACGCCGCGCGCGACTGCTGGGCTGCTGGCTGGTCTGGCGCTGCTGGTCCTGATCGCACCGCTGCTTTCACAAGTGGCCATCCGCCGCCAGCTGAGCGGGGAACTTGACGCCGCAGCACCCTCGTTGGCCACCCTGCTGCTGCCGGAGCGCAAAGCCGGGCCTTACCAGGCCGCCGGTGCCTGGCTGGCCGCCAACACCCCACCCGATGCCACCGTCGGCGTGACCGAGGTCGGCATCATGGGTTACGCCAGCCAGCGGCCGATGATCGACTTCCTGGGGCTGCTGGATGAAGACGTAACGGCTGCGCTGCGCCAGGGCGACGTCGGCTGGGCCCTGTATGCGCGTCAGCCCGATTACCTGGTCCTGCCGGCGGTCAATCCGATGTACAGCTTTGGTGTCTATCAGGACCGCTGGTTCCAGAATACCTACACCCCGCTGCACACCATTCCGGCCGACGGCTTCTGGGGTGGCGACCTGACCATCTACCAGCGCGGCGGGTCAGCGCAGCCTGCGGCACCGGTCAGCGAGCTGCCGCCGGACGCCGATCCGCTGCACATTCGTTTCGGTGATTACTTCGAGCTGGCCGGTGTTGCAGCGCCGCCCAGCCCCTGGCAGCCGGGCAAACCGGCCGGCATGACCCTCTACTGGCGTGTGCTGGCCACACCGCCCAACGATTATACCCTCTTTACCCACTACCGCGACGGCTGGGGCAACATCATCGCCGGGCGCGACGCCCCACCGGCCCTCGGTCGCCGTCCGACGTCGACCTGGCAGCCGGGCGAGCTGATCGCCGATTTACAGCCGCTGGGTCTGCCACCACTGCCGCTGGCGCCGACGGAGGTGATGTTCGAGGCCGGCTGGTACGACGCCAACGGCACGCGCCTGCCGGCGTTTGGCCCGGATGGGGTCGAGATTCCGGGGGCCGAGGCGCGTTTTGCTCACCGCGCGCTCCTGCCGGCCGCTGCGCCGGTGGTGATGGCCACAACGGCGCCAACGACCACGGCCCGCCTGGCGGTGACTGGATATACCTTCCCCGGGGGCACCCTCGCGCGCGGCGAGACCGCACCGCTGGTGGTGACGACTGCGGATTGCCAGGGGTGCCCGGTCGAGCTGACCGCCGAGCTGTGGGATTACCCCGGCGGGCGCGTCGTCTGGTCGCAGACCGCCACCGTGACCGAGCCCGGCCCGGTGCCGTTCACCGTGAGCGTGCCACCGGACGATCTGGCCGGCGAACCCGAGCTACGTCTGCGTGCCACGCGCAGCGGTCTACCGCTGTCCTGGCTGGATACCGCCGGCCACCCTCTGCGCGATACGCTGCCGCTGACGCCAGTGAGGTTGGTAGGGTAGGGGCCGTCCGCGAATAGGGTCACGAATACGCGAATCACCGTTTTGGAGTGCGGCAGCCAAGCTGCCGCTTTGGCCGCACCGCCGCCGCGAATCACCGCCCTGGCGTGCGGCAGCCCGGGACGATGATCGCCGGAACCGGTCAGGCACAAGCCACAGGGCCGGAGGCGATCGCCGCACGCTGCCGCTTGTTTACCTGGCACCGCCAATCCACTGGCTCCACCACCGGGGCGGAACCGGGAACGATCGGTGATTTGAACACGGGGACCTCCCTCGCAAACGGCGGTGATGATGGCAACGGGAATCAGTTCCAGTTTACCCGTAGTCGCTGGGTTTGGCAACATTCGTGGAGGGCATTCGCGTCGTCGTGCGCCGTCCGCGAATGCTGTCCGCGAATACGCGAATGGCACAGCCGCCACGCCACGACTCGACACTATCGTCTCCTGTACTTCGCGTATTCGCGTCGTATTCGCGGCCGGCCGGTTCGCGGACGGCCGGTTCGCGGACGGCTGGCCAGCGGACGGCCAGTTCGCGGACGGCTGGCCAGCGGAC
>JAYRNS010000741.1:0-3369 GCA_041912075.1 Anaerolineae bacterium | reverse complement strand
GAGACACAAAATTAAACAATACCGGCTACCCTGGTGTCTGTTAAGAAACTCCCCTCGTCGTGCCGCACTATGTTCCAACGCCGACGGGCAGTCGAGGTGCCAACCTTCTTTGGCGTTGGAACTAGGGCGTGCGGCACTCCTCGCTGTCGAGTTTCTACCTGAAAACATGAGGCCATTGGCCTCACGAGCAGCTTGTGGCTCGCTGCTTGCTCCTCAACGAACCTCCAGCGTCCCCAGCGGCACCAGTGTCCCCTGGCCTGGCCCGGCTAGCTCGATGCGCGTGCCAGTTTCCTGGTCATAGGCGCCGGCCCATACCTGGTACACCCCTGGTGGTGTATCCGGTGGAATCTCCAGCCGCTGTTCGTCCAGCACGATCGGTGGGCGGGTCCAGGTCTCCCAGTAGGTCGTTGGAAACCGGCCATCCCCGGGCTCGTGTCCGCTCTGGGTGACGATGCCGGGGGAGCCATCCGCCATCGGGCGCTGTGGGTCCAACAGGTGCACGAAGAGGACGTAGCGCCGGTCAAGGGTGCCGGTGCGGCGCCAGGCCAGCATCAGCCGCGCGGTTTCGCCGGGGGATACGGCGGGAGCGGCGGCCACCTGAGGACTGTCCAGCCAGGCATACGCGGCCAGGCTGAGGGGTGTGGGCACAGGGTTGGGTTCTGGCAGGGGGACCAGCGTGATGCTGTCCTGGTGTGTCAGGAGCCGGTAGGGGCCTGAGGCGGCCTGTTCCTGATATTTCTGATAAATGGGTGGCCAGTCATCGGCGGCCGCGTAGGGATAGAGCGGTGCACCTTGGGCCTGCGGGCTGTCCTCGGTCAGCAGGTAATCCGGGGGCTGCGCAGGACGCGCCAGCAGGGTATAGATCCGTTCGCGGTGTGACAGGTGCGACACCAGCGGCCAGATCGTGCTCACCGAGGCATCAGGCGGCACCTGGTCGAGCAGGGCATAAGCCTGGGCATCGGCCGGCGACACTTGGAACCGGCTCACGTCAAAACGCCGGCTGCCGGGTCCCGGCGCATCCACGTAGTAGGCGATGCCGACCGCCAGCACGACCGCGATCGTCATCCCTGCCAGGACTGCGCGCGGCGAGCGTATGCGCACCCGACGCTGGATGCGGTAGAACACCTCGATCAGGGCAAAAAACAGGATCGGCAGCAGCGGCGGGTTGTAGTAGGACTGCACCGACCACTGTGGCTCGTAACTGCTGAGCATCAGGTAGAACAGGATCGGCAGGGCCAGGGCAATGACGGGCCAACCCAGCAGTGGCAGGAAGAGCAGCGGTGCCAGCAGACGGACCACGAACAGGATTTTGGGTGGCTGCAGCAGGTACGGCAGCACAATCCAAGGCTGCGTGAGCAGCGCACGCAGAGCACCCTCCGGCGAGTCACTCAACCAGGAATAACGACGATCGACGAACGGATAGGGCATACCGTGCGTCAGGGCTGGATAGAGCACGTTGAGCACTAACCAAACCCACACCACGACACACACGGCGATCATCAAACCGTCGCGCCGGCGAAACCCAGTTGGCTGCAGCAGTAGGATGTACAGCCCAAACGCCAGTGCCGTGACGCCAAAATCCTCTTTGACCAGCAGCCCCAGCACGAGAAACACCACCATCACACGCGGCAGACCGCGCAGCAGCCCGTACAGGGCAAAACCAAGAATTGGCGGCAGGAGCGCCACTTCGTGGAAGTCGTTGAGGTTGGCGTGGTGCAGGGCGGGATAGGCCAGGTAGATGGCTGCGAGGGCGAGTGCCACCTGCGTTGGGTAGGCGTAGACGGGCGCCAGCCGGCGGTAGGCATAGAGGTAGATCGGCAGCGAGCCCAGCCCCAGCGCGACGGCTTGTACGATCAGCAGCCAGCGTACGTCGGACCATAACCAGTACAGCGGTGCCAGCAGGATAAGGATGGGCTCGAAGTGATCGTACGTGCCGGCGGTTTCGTACACCAGGGTGGTGGCGAAGGGCCGTCCGTGCGCCAGGTTCCAGACCACCTGGTCGTAGATACCGAGATCATAGCCCGTCCCCAGGGCGCGATGGTTCAACAGCGCCAGGGTCAGGAACAGGCCGATACCACCGGTCAGGAGCAGTAGATAGGCGCCATGGCGCCGCAAGAATGGGGACAAGGTCATTATCAGCGTCCGTCCCCGATTCTACCACAAAGCCCATGGTCGACCAAGCCGCGATACTCCTTACCGCAGGGGACGCATAGAGCAGACGAAAACACCAAAACCTTTGTGGTCTGTGTGTTCTCTGCGGTGAAGTACACTCGGATCAATAACCAAGATTACGAATTGCGTGTTCGTCGAAGCCGAAGTGGTGGGCCAGCTCGTGAATGACCGTCTTGCGCACCTGTTCGCGGATCGTTTCAGGGGTATGGCAATACTGCTCGATCGGGCCCTGGAATATCGTGATGCGGTCCGGCAGCACCAGGTTGTAGTGGGCGCCGCGCTGCGTCAAGGGCACCCCCTCGTACAGACCGAACAGGGTGTATCCGGGCCCCACCCGCGAGCGTTGGAGTTGGGCCGAGGAGGGCCACGGCTGCACCGTGATGGCAATATTGTCCAGATAGCCCAGGATTTGATCGGGAATCCCAGCCAGCGCTTCGGCCACCAGCGCCTCGAACTCCTGCGGGGTCATGGTTCGCTGCCGTTTTGCCCGGATGGGGCATCGGCGGGCGGTGTGCCATTGGGGGGTGTTGGGCGCGGGCGGCGTCCGAGACGAATGTTGCGCAGCGGTTCGGCCAGGTGGATCTCGGGCATCTCGATTTCGGGCAGTTCGATGCTGGGACTATTGCGGATGAGCCGGCGCACAGCCGATTGGGCGCGCGCGGCACCATAATTGCCCTGGCGCTGCGCCGTCTGCCACCACTTGTGCGGTGTCGGCGTCACCGGTGCGCCCCACTTGAGTGCGGCCGCAGCCCAGGTCAGGCCACCACCGAAACTCACGAAGACGATATTGTCGTTAGGTTTGACCCGGCCGGCCTCGATGGCTTCGCACAACGCAATTGGGATCGACGCGGTCGACGTGTTGCCATAGCGGTCGACATTGACGAAAACCTTCTCCGGCGGGATTTTCAGCTGGTTGATCACCGACGACTCGATGATGCGCGCGTTGGCCTGATGGGGGATGATCAGATCGATGTCGTCAAGCGTGAGGCCGGCCTTGGCGACCACGTCACGCGTGGCGCTGGCCATGACACGGGTGGCAAAACGAAAGACGGCGCGGCCATCCATTTGCACGTAATGCTGGCGGGCAGCAACGGTTTCGATGCTGGTGGGGAGTTTGCTGCCGCCGGCGGGCACGATCAACGCGTCGCCCCCGGAACCGTCCGAACCGAGCACGCTGGACAGGATACCGCCTGGTTC